>CAZVQE010000329.1:0-2935 GCA_964628875.1 uncultured Anaerolineae bacterium | reverse complement strand
GAACTCATAAATGGATGAGCGTGCAATTCGTCATTTCGAGCGGCACACTCTGTGCACAAGCGAGAAATCCTTCAAAAGCAACAACGCAGAGATTCTTCACTCCGCTTTGCTGCATTCAGAATGACAAATAACATGGAACTTACACGCCACGAACTGATCCACATTTTGGCGACGGCTGGCACGCATGGCGCGCGACTGAGCGGCGTTGATCTGTCGGACATTGACGCGCGTCATCTCAACTTTGAAAATGCGGATCTGCGTGCGGCGAATCTCAGTGGCGCGTTGTTGCAGGGCGCATTTTTGGCGCACGCAAACTTGAGTAGCTGTAATCTTGAACGCGCCAATTTATCAAGCGTAGATGCGTCGCGTGCGCGATTCGACCAAACCAACCTACGCGACACCACGCTACAAAATGCACATTGCGCCGACGCTTCATTTGTCAACGCCGATCTGACCGGCGCAAATGCCAGCCACGCAAACTTTGCGAGTGCGCGTATGAATCGGGCTGAATTGGCGAGCGCCGATCTTTCGAATGCGCGATTTGTCGAGGCGCGTCTGAGCGGCGCGCATTTGGGCGGCGCCGATCTGCTCGACGCTCAATTCAACAAAGCCGATCTCAACGACGCCAATCTCGATCTGGCGAATGGCGCGCGCGCCAATTTCAGTGGCGCGTTTTTGCAACGCGCGAGCTTGATCGAGGCAACGCTCACGTGGGCGACGCTGCGCGAGACAAATCTCAATCAGGCGATATTGACACGCGCTAATCTAAGTGACGCTGACTTTACGCGAGCGATATTGCGCGAGTGCAATCTGCGCGGTGCGATCATGCGCGATACAAATTTTGCACAGGCAACGCTGCGCGATGCACAGCTCGACGAATCTGTGCTGCCGTATATGCTACTCGGCGAGACGGTGTTGCCTGATGGCACGACGCATTAAAATCATGCGCTCACCTTGAACGCTACGAACCAAATTCCTAAGCCACCTATAGACCTCAAACGCAATCAGATCGCTTTTTGGGCGGACTCGATGTTTTTCGGACTTGGCATGTATTTCATGTCTATAAATACAGTGTTGGTTTCACTCGCATCAAAGCTCACTGATGACAAGGCGTTGATCGGCATGATCCCGCTGGCATGGCAAGCGTCATGGATGCTGCCGCAATTGTTTGCGGCGCGCCTGATTCGCGGCAAATCGAGTATGCGTCCGACGTTGGTCATTCCCGCGTTGATCTTTCGACCGGCGGTTTTGTTAATGGCGCTGTGGCTATATAGCACGCACGCACAACAGGCGACGCTGACCGTTTGGTTGTTGGTAGCGATGATCATAGTTTTCTTAGCCAGTGACAGCCTTGTCACTGCATCATGGTTTGACATTCTGGCGCGCACACTCTCGCAAAAAGTCAAAGGCAGCATCATGACTTCTAGCGGTGTGATTTCGTCGGTGTTTGGCATCGGCGCGGGTGCCATTGTCACCAGCATCCTCAGCAACACCGATATCGCATTTCCAAATAACTATGCGTTGTTACTCGCCTGCGGATTTTTTACACAGACGATCTCAACCATCGCGCTGATTTTGATCCGCGAGGTGCCGCCCAGCCAGATCAATCCTGAGACACACGAACACAATTTCGTCAAACATCTCAAAAACATCTTGTCAAAAGATGCCGTGCTACGCAAGGTCATGACCGCAAAAATCCTGACCAGCATGGAGAGCATCGCGGCGGCGTTTTACGTTGTGTTTGCGCGCGAGCGGCTTGGGTTGCCGGATGCGTCCATCGGCGTTTTTACAACGGCGGTTGTCATAGGCGGCATCATTGGCACAGCCACATTTGGCTGGCTGTTTAATCGCTTTGGCGCAAAACGCGTCATCAATAGCGCAACGACGGCGCAGTTCATTGCGCCAACGCTTGCGTTTATCGTGTCGCTGTTTGCCGCACAAGCTGTGGGGAGCAGCTTTTTGGCGTATGCCGCATTTTTTGTCATCATGGCCATCAATGGCGCGATCAACCGCTCAAACATGCTCGGATTTATGACCTACGCGCAGCAACGAGCCTCAGAACATGACCGCCCCATTTATATCGGCGTGATGAATACGATGGCGGGATTTACCGCGCTGATGCCGGTGATTGGCGGTTTTATGCTTGACGGTTTGCTGGCGCGCGGCTTTGGCAATGGCGCTTATAGCGTCGTTTTTGCGATTGCGCTGACGCTGGTCGGCGCAGGCACGTGGCTAGGCTATCGCCTGCCAAAGGTGTAAAATCAAAAAGCAATTTTTTCATTGACGGATTGAATCATTGATGCATTTACTCTCCAAAATATGACTCGATGATTCAATGAACCCATCTTTCAATTAAAAATGACAAATCCATATCAATCCACCGCCGCAAAAAAACTAGGCGGCACCGCATTTAATTTCTTTGACATCAACACACTCGGCGCGCAGGTCGCCACATTGCCTTTTAGCATCAAAGTCATGCTAGAACAAGCCGTGCGCCAGTGTGACAACTTTGAGATCACGCAAGAGGATGTCACACGCTTGGCAAATTGGAACGCGAAAAACGTCGGCACGCATGAGCTGCCATTCAAACCCGCGCGCGTCATCTTGCAAGACTTTAGCGGCGTGCCGTGCTTGGTAGACCTCGCCGCCATGCGCAATGCACTCAAGCGACTTGGCGGCAACCCGCAAAAAATCAATCCGCTCGTGCCGGTGGATATGGTGATTGACCACTCGGTGCAAGTGGACTTCTTTGGCACCAAAGACGCATTTGAAAAAAATCTACAGTTAGAGTTTGCGCGCAACAACGAGCGATATCAATTCGCCAAATGGGGTCAAAAAGCGCTCCAAAATTTCCGTGTGGTGCCGCCCGGCACTGGCATTGTGCATCAGGTCAACCTTGAGTATCTGGCGAAGGTGACCATGACCAAAGACGGCG
>CAZVQE010000328.1:0-2936 GCA_964628875.1 uncultured Anaerolineae bacterium | reverse complement strand
AAAAAAGCCCCTACGCTTGCAGATTGCCATAGGAGCTTCAAGGCTACATTAAATCAACGATGAGTTAGTGTATTTTATGCACTATTATGAGTGTTTGCTGATTGCTGCAAATTCTGGCACAATGGCGCATGCATGCAGCCGCTTGCCAGCTACCTCCGCGACCTTGATTTTTCGCCCAATCGCATCGAGCGCGCGCGCCGAGCCAACGCGGGCGCCATTGACCTCACCAGCAGCAACCCAACACAAAACGGGTTTATTTTTCCGCCCGATATTTTGCGCGAGGCATCTGCGTCATTTTGGGAATCGCGCCGCTACCAACCCGACCCGCGCGGCAATCTGCGTGCGCGCGAGAGCGTCGCCGCCTACTACGCCCAACGAACGCCGCCCGCACAAATCTCGCCCGCCGACATTTTCATTACCGCCAGCACCAGCGAAGCCTATAGTCTGCTATTTGCGCTGCTGACTGATCCGGGCGACAACGTGCTGATCTCAGACGTGGGCTATCCATTGTTTGACCATCTTGCAGCCATGCATCATGTTGAGCTACGACCTTATCATCTTGATGAATCGCGCAGCTGGCAGATTGACCCTCTGACTCTGCGCGTAGATGCGCGCACGCGTGCGATCATCCTCGTCTCACCACACAACCCAACAGGCGCGATTGTGCGCACGCCGTTGCCGGTGCCGCGTGAGATACCCATCATCTGCGATGAGGTGTTTGCCGAGTTTACCTACGCGCAAACACACACGCCGCCATTCATGATGGTGCAGCCCGATTTACCCGTATTTGTGCTAAATGGCATCTCAAAAATGTTTGCATTGCCAGACATGAAGCTCGGCTGGATCGCGATGAATACTGCTGCGGCAAAGACGTATGCCGAGCCGCTTGAGTTACTCAATGACACTTTGCTCGGCGCAAACGCGCTCACGCAACATCTGCTGCCGTCGTTGTTTGATCGCGGCATGTCGTTTGTGCGCGAGATGCACACGCGCATCCAGACAAATTTGACGATGGCAATTGAGCTGTTGCGCACCGACGCGCGTATTCACATCACTGCACCTGATGGCGGCTACTATTTGTTTCCGCGTGTTGAGATGTCAGCTTCGACAAGCTCAGCCAACGCCGCCGACGAGTCACTCGTGCTACATTTGCTTGAGCATGGCGTATTTGTGCATCCGGGTTATTTTTACGGCTATGAATCTGACCTGCCGCGCATCATGATCTCGTGCCTCACTGAGACCTCACAGCTGCAACAAGGCATTGAGCGCATAATTAAATATCTACCATGACAAACCAAACCACCTTTGCCTCCGTAATGCAACGTTACATTGATGCAGGCGAATTTACAGCGTCGGCAATCGCCGTATCTCATCGCGGCAAACTTGTGATCGAACATTACGCAGGCGCGTCGTCGCCGCAATCGTTGTGGTGTCTCGCCTCCATTAGCAAGTGCTACACCGCTGCGATGATCATGCGGCTCATCGAGCAAGGGACGATGACACTCAACACACGCGTCTGCGATTTGATCCCTGAGTACACCGGTGGTGGGCGCGAAGACATTCGCATGCGACATTTGCTGACCCACACGGCGGGCATGATCTACGAATCGCCAGAGATGGAGGCACGTCTCAAAGCACATACGCCGATGAGCGAGCTGATTGCTGAGGCGATCCGCACGCCACTGCAATACGCGCCCGGCACACGTCTCGAGTACGCCGACTACCATTTTTTGTTTGCGGGCGAGATGGCGGCGCGCGCGACAGGCAAGCCGTTTGCTCAGTTGGTGCGCGAATGGGTCATCCAGCCAGCGCAGTTGCGCGAGACATTTATGCCAAACAGCGCCGATGAAGACGCCGCGATTGCCGCGCGCTGCGTGCCCGTACATGCGGTGCTGGCGGCTGGCACCGACGGCGCCATGTACAACAGCACCTATGCGCGTACGCTCGCGCATCCGGCATTTGGCGTGATTGCCAGTGTGCGCGACCTGATGCACTTTGGGCAATTGTTTTCACCCAGCGGAAAACCCATTCACACGCGCGCGACCATCGCTGCGATGACCCGCGACCAGACCGGCGGCGTCATCACGGGTCAGCCTGCGGCTGTGCGCGTGAGCGAAGGCGCGCACGTGCCATGGGGACTTGCGTTTTATGTGCAAGCGCCGACGGTGCCGGGCGTGTTTAGCGACCTCACACCTGATGGCACATTTGGTCACGGCGGCGCAAGCGGCTGTCAGCTTGTGATTGACCCAATCAACGATATCGTGATGGCGGTCACCAGCAACACGCATGTGCTAACGGGGCGCGAGCGCTGGCGTTATCGCCTGCAAACCATCATGAATGCAGCGTATGCGAGTGTGGTCGGTTAAATTGACGTATCCCATTTGTGCTACACTCTTGGCATGAACAAATCCGAGATGGTACGCGCACGCATTTCGCCAACACTGAAACGTGCCGCCGAGAATGTGCTGGGCGAGTTAGGCTTGTCTGCGAGCGAAGCGATCACGCTGTTTTACACACAAGTAGCGCTGCGCCGTAAATTGCCGCTCGATCTTGATTTGGATGCCGAGCGTCGTATCGCAAAGCCTATGACGGCAAGTCAATTGCTGCAATCGGACGTAGTCGGGCAATGGCGTGATCGTGATGACATCAAAGACAGCACAATATACGCGCGAAGATTGCGTGATGAGGCTCAAAACGCGCGTATGTATTCACGAACATGATTGCGTTAGACACCGACGTTCTCATTGAGATTTTGCGCGAGCGAGAGCCCGCGCTTGAATGGTTGAGCCAACTCGGTGATGCAGATCTCTACGTGCCTGGATTTGTAGCGATGGAGCTATATCAAGGTTGTCGCGATAAACGCGAATTACAACGCACGCAGCGCGCCATGTCTGAGTTTGCGATTATCTGGCCCACAGCCAGCGATTGCGATCGCG
>CAZVQE010000327.1:0-2937 GCA_964628875.1 uncultured Anaerolineae bacterium | reverse complement strand
GGGCTGCCAGCTCATTTGACATACCGCTGCTGTGCAAATAGTCGGCGCTATTCATTTGTTGCACGAGTCTGCCCATGTTATTGACCGGTTGCTTTTGCGCAGAGGCATTGCTGAGCAACTTGCCGATCACAAATGTGACAATCATGTATGCAATGACTGGCGGGATACCGAGTTTTTGCGCTACGACGTTTGAGATGGACTGCTCCATAGAGGTGCCCATGCCGCCGCTGCCTAGACCGCCACCAAGCACGCTACCCAAGATGTCGCCGATGCCACCAGTGCCAACACCCATTGGGTTTTGTTGAGGGATGGGGGATGAACCACCACCGAGGATGCTACCTAGGATACCGCCGAGCGGGTCACTTTGTTGCGTCTGTGTGTTTGTTGCCGACCCTGTGCCCATGCCGAGGACACTGCCCAAGATATCGTTTAATGGATTTGATGACATTTTTTCTCCTTAGTTTGTCGCACTTTGTGTTCACGACAGTTAATGAATTTTAACTCTGAATCATTATTCGTGAAAGTATGCTTAATCCTTCGGCTACTCTTTTATGCTTGCAAACACAAGAATGCTAAAGTCGGTCGCACCGGGCAAATTTGGATAGATGCGAATGCGCCAGTCGCCATTTTGAGTGAGTCGTTGCTGACGCGCGATGTAGCTGCCATCAGACAATTTTTCAAATCGCGTGGAACCTGCGCCAGAGACGGACTCATTCACCGATATCAGCAATGTCGGCTCTACATCTACAAGTGTCTGACGACGAGCATCAAGCGGCACAAGGCTGATATCAAATGGCACATTTTTGTGAATGGGGTACGGGCTGACTTTGATCGTCACCGCAACGCCTTCGTTGGTTACTTGGGTACCGATGCCGTTTGAGTCAAGTTTGAGCGCGAAGTTTTGTGGATCGGTGATTTGGTTGATCGTCACCGCTTGCGGCTGCGCCTGCTCAATCGGTCGCCAATTGAGATTGAGCAGAATAAAAATTGCAAATGCTATTAAACCTATTAACGCTACGCGCAACCAAATGCGATACATATCTTGAATTCGGCTCAGCGTCAAGTATGCAGATACAAATTAAAAAACACAAATAGCCAAACGATGCCGATGAAATACCAATACATCGCGCAGGCACGAACGCCGATGCTACGCTGGCTATTGACCTGCCCCATTAGCACGCGAATGAGCATGATGGTCATGAAGATGACACCAGCTACAACGCGCAAGACGTGAAAGAGCAACAAGAAAAAAAACGACGAGCCAAATGCGTTGGTGCTAGGCGTAAATCCGAGCGACGCGAATTCGACGGACTGAATAGATGCAAACAGCAAGCCAAGCGCAATGGAGGCGACGAGCCCTGTGATGAGCGCACGTTGATTGTCACGTAGCATGCCGCGCACGGCGTAGATCATAGTCAATACACTCACCGCCATGACTACTGTATTGAAATAAGGCAAAGTGGCAACGGGCAAACTGATACCGGCGGGGGGCCAAGAGACGCTATTGGCGCGCAAATAAAACCAAACCCAAAATAGTCCGATAAAGAACATGCTCTCGGACAAGATAAACAAAAATATGCCGACTAACCGTGTGTCATGTCGGTGTATTTGTGTGCTTGGGCTGAGGTTAGTGGCTTGCATTCTTGATGTCTTCGATGATCCATTTTGCCAAACCGCCGATAATGATTAGCACGCCAATACCGATGCCAACCAAACCGAGCGCGGTGGCTTTCCAAATAACCGAGAACAAAAATATTGCCATTCCAGCAGCCAAAATAATCGGCGCCCAACTCGGCGATGGCATGTGAATATGCTCTTCTTCGTGATCGTGATTTGCAGAACTCATGTTTTTCCTCTTTTTAAGTCAGTTGATCTATGTTTAAATTGGCTATGAATAAATCCAAGTCCAGATTAGCCCCAAAATAATGCCAAGTGCAATTACCCCGATGCAAAAAAACAGGGCGACGCGCATTTTATGCTTTGCTGCGATATCCATTTACAAAATGATGCGATCAAGCGCCATCGCCAAAAACAATAGCGCTAGATACAGTAACGAGTATTTGTAGAGTGGCAACGATGAACGCGGATTGATGGCGACGATCTTGGCAGCATCGCGCATAAACTGCGCGCCTAGCGCCACCGCCGCGATGCCATAAATCCAACTCATCGCGCCAAAAACGACAAGCACGAGCGACGCGGCAACCATAATCCACGAGTAGATCCAGATTTGGCGAATGGTGGCTTGTTCGCCCGCGACTACCGGCAACATCGGGATATTTGCATTGGCATAGTTTGTCTTTTGCAACAGCGCAAGCGCCCAAAAATGAGGCGGCGTCCACAGAAACACAATCACAAACAACCAAAATGCCACCCAATCAAGTGTGTTGCTCGCCGCCGCATAGCCAATCAACGCCGGCACCGCGCCTGCTCCGCCACCAATAACAATGTTTTGCGACGTGCGGCGCTTGAGCCACGCCGTGTAGATTACAGTGTAATACACAAACCCAACGAGCGCCAAGACGCCTGACAACACATTTACGCGCCACGCAAAAATGGCAAATGAAGCCAACAACAGCAACGCCGAAAACACAATCGCTTCGCGCTTTGAGACGCGGTGGCTAGGAATTGGGCGGCGACTGGTGCGACCCATCAGCAGATCAATGTCGCTGTCATACGCCATGTTAAAGGCGTTGGCAGCGCCGGCCATAAGATAGCCCGCGACTGCCGTCCAAACCACAAGCTGCCACGAAGGCAGACCCGCAGGCGTGACAAACATCGCCGCAAGCGTGGTAAATAGCAACAGCGAAATGACGCGCGGTTTTGTTAGCGTTACATAGTCGCTGAGTTTTTGACGCAGCGCGCTAAATAAAGATTGAGATGCAACGGCAGACTCTATAAACATTTTCCAATGATAATGGCACGTTTCTCAACATGCCC
>CAZVQE010000326.1:0-2951 GCA_964628875.1 uncultured Anaerolineae bacterium | reverse complement strand
GGCGCGCCCAACTAATTTGCATAGTTAGATCGTAACATCATCGCGTCACTCGCACGCTCGCCAGCTCGACATAATCTGCGCCAGATTGTGTAAGCAGTCGTTTACTATTAGAGACACGATACACGCCTATCACAAATGCATATTCACCTTGCGGTAAATCGCGCGGTAACAGCATGGCGCGACGATCAATAACCTCGCGTCCAACTTTCCAAGTCAATATAGGTGTCAAACCATTTACAGCATCGCCATCACGCTGAGCGACGACTCTGCCATCTACCGCGCGCAGATGCACAAAGATTGCGTACCCCTCAGGCAATGACTCACGCGCACTCCACGTCAACGACGTAGAGATCACATCGCTGCTGCGCAGTGTGATCTGTTGAATCGGTGCATAACGCAACTCGATCTTGTTGTCAAACACAGCGCTCTTCGCCGCCGCATTCTCTTGCGGCAAAACAAACAGCTTGGCTTGTGTGCCGCTAATCGTAGCCTCGCCCGCATAAGCGGTGTTTTGTCTCAGCCACATGACCGAGCGCGCATCCGGCGCATCGGCGTTGCGCCTAAAGTTAAGCGACCAAATGCGCGCGCCCATTGGCAAATCCTCGAGCGTGCGCATCTCTTCAGTCGAATAATCATCCTTGATCCACTGCAAAGTTTGCTCCGCGCGTGGCGCATAGCTCTGCAACATGCCGCGCATCCAAATGTAAGTTGCCAACACGCGATCACCGCCGCGCAGCGCCGGACGCATTTGTGACACCAGACTTCGATAGTCGGTTTCGGTGTCTATTGGTGTGCGATAGTGTTGAATGGCACCCGCGCCGAGTAACGCAAACACAAAAACAAAAAAACAACGTGCAAGTGTGCGTCCGCGTATATGCAAATTCACATATGCAAAACCAGCGACTGCCACACACATCTGCGGCATGACATACATCAAAAAGCGCGGATAAAAAAAAGATACGAACCGCGACAAAATCAAAGCAAACGCTATCGGCGCAACGCCCGCCAAAGCAAAAATAAATGCGGCACGATGAGCGCGTCGCAATGCCAATGCACCTGCAACACTCATCATTACAAGCGCAATAGCGCCAACCATTGCAAGCCAACCATCACTGGCGCGTCCCATGCTGAGCTCCAGCACGATTTTTTTTAGCACCGCAACTAGAGGATCAGCCGCGTCCGATAATCCGCGCGCGCCATTGAGCGCCGCAGGCAAGCTAAACGCCAACCAGATCGCAGCAGGCACAACCGATACTAACTGCGCTGCAATCGAGCGCAAAATAAATTTGCGTGAGGCAATCACAGACTGAGTTGAGCTCATCAGCCACCACAGCCAATGCATCGCAAAAACAGGCGCGGTGTAATAGTGCGTCGCAAACATCAAGCTCATCGCGCCGACATACGCGCCCAGTCGCCGCAGATTCCATTCACGCGCGGCTGCATCAATCCACACTGACCATGCCACAAGCGCGCAGGCTGCCGCAAATGCATAGCCCTTTGCCTCTTGCGCATAGTCAATGACATACGGACTCATTGACCACAGCACCCCCGCCAACAGCGCCACACGCCGACTTAGGTGCAATTGGCGGCAGACGCGCCACAGCATCGCGCACGTCAACACACTCGCAAACACCGAAAACAAGCGCACCGCAAACTCCGATGTGCCTGCGCCCAACATCCAAAATCCGAGCAGATAGCGATGCGCGGGCGGATCGGTGTCAGCCGTCTCAACGCTCACCTGCAACAATTGAGTCAGCGGCAAGTGCCCAAAGTAGACATTGTTGCCCTCATCAAAATGCAACGGCTTGTGATCAATAGCGATCAAACGCAACAAAAAACACAGCAGCAATACAACAAGCATCCACTGTTGCCGACCAATAAAAAATCTTCGCATGAAAAACAGCCTCGATGAGTATAATCTTTTCGACCTCGCAAATAATCCACACTATGAATTTCCAATTTGACTCTCGCCGCTCGCCCGTCTATGCGCGGCATGGCATGGTGGCATCCAGCCAACCACTCGCATCGCAAGCTGGGCTCGCGATTTTGATGCGTGGAGGCAACGCCGCTGATGCCGCCGTCGCCACCGCCGCCGCGCTCAATGTCACCGAGCCAACTTCAACCGGCATCGGCGGCGATGCGTTCGTGCTCTATTTTGATGCGCACACTCGCACGGTCAGCGCGCTCAACGGCAGCGGTCGCGCGCCTGCCGCATTGACCATCGAGCGTGTGCAGCGCGACGGTTTGGCGAATGGGTCTGAGATCAGCGATCAATTTCATGCACATTGTGTGACTGTGCCGGGCGCGTGCGCTGCGTGGTGCGACACAGTTGAAAAATTTGGCACGCTGCCGATGCGCGACATACTCGCGCCTGCAATCACACTCGCCGAGCAAGGCTATCCAGTTGCGCCGATCACAGCGCACGCATGGCAACGCGGCTACGACCGCCAACTCAAACTCGATGACCGCGGGCGCGACATGACGATCAATGGTCGCGCGCCCCGCACAGGCGAGCTTTTTCGCAACGAAAAGCTCGCGCGCACATTTCGCGCGGTTGCAGACGGCGGCAAAGATGCTTTTTATTGCGGCGAGATTGCCAAGCGCATCGCCGCAGCCGTGCAAAAATTTGGCGGTGTGATGACAACCGATGATCTCGCGGCACACACCACGACGTGGGAGCCAGCCATCAGCACAACCTATCGCGGTGTGCGCGTATGGGAGTGCCCACCTAACGGACAAGGTTTGATTGCGCTCCTCGCGCTCAACATTCTCGAAGGTTACGACATTCGCTCACTCAACGAGCCCGAGCGACTTCACATCTTGATCGAGGCACTGCGGCTGGCATTTGCGGATGGTCGCTGGCACATCGCGGACGCGGCGACCAACCCCGCCCCGCTCGATGCGTTACTCTCAAAGTCGTATGCGGATGCGCGCCGAAAAGCGATTCACCC
>CAZVQE010000325.1:1975-2958 GCA_964628875.1 uncultured Anaerolineae bacterium | reverse complement strand
CTTCTGTTAGTCACTCCCCTACTTCCTAACTTGCATAATTCTATCTACGGGCATACAATCACTGGCGAAACTCATTCCTCACAAAAAAATTTCTTAGCCATGAAACTCATTACTTATCTCTCAAATGGAGCTTTGCGCACAGGTGCAGTAGTAGCCGACAATGCTGTTGTAGACATCTCAGCCGCAGGCAGCGCGTTGCAGATCATGATGGATGCTGGAGCGCGCGCCAACGCCGCAAAGCTTGCAGCGAGCGGCGCACGCACGGCGATGCCATCGCTTGATTTGTTGATGCCAATTGCACCCGCAAAGATCGTCGCCATCGGCTTAAATTACCGCGATCACGCCGCCGAGACCAACCAACCCATTCCGCAAAAACCCGTTGTGTTTGCCAAGTTTCCCAACTCATTGGCAAACCCAAACGCAACGCTGACGTTTTATTCGGACATGACCAAAGAGATTGACTTCGAGGCAGAGCTTGGCATCGTCATTGGCAAGACCGCCTATCGCGTGAGTGAAGCCAACGCGCTGAGCTATGTCGGCGGCTACGTCTGCGCCAACGATGTCAGCGCGCGCGATTTGCAAAAGACTGACGAACAAAAACAATGGGTGCTAGGCAAGTCGTTTGATGATTCGTGCCCGATTGGTCCTATGTTGGTGACAACAGACGAGGTGCCTGATCCACAAAAACTAGCCATCAAGTGCATTCTTAATGGTCAGGTCGTGCAAAGCTCAAATACCGCGCAGATGATCTTTGGCACGGCGCAGCTCGTGTCATATCTCAGCCACTACATGACGCTCAATGTTGGCGATCTCATCGTGACCGGCACACCGCCCGGCGTTGGCATGGCACGCACCCCGCGCCTCTGGATGAAGGACGGCGACGAAGTGGTCATCGAGATCGAAAAACTCGGCTCATTGCGCAACCGCATCCGCGTCATTTAGTTTTATGAGGGATCGGTTTGCTTCATACTCAATCTTGTTGA
>CAZVQE010000325.1:0-1965 GCA_964628875.1 uncultured Anaerolineae bacterium | reverse complement strand
CTCTAAGGAATCCGATTGCTTTATTTGTACTGCGGCACGCGCGACGTCAGCGTCAAATTTGGATTGTAGTACGGATCAGGCGCGCGCAACACTTCGCTCAGGCTCGATTCCACCGCCGCAAAATCCTCAGGCGGCACATAGTTGGCGCGCGAGGCGCCCTCATGATGTCGTAGCCGCGCATACGGCGTGTAAAGGATGCGATAGCCGTGTTGCGTGATAGCGTGACACAGTGCCACATCGCCATACAAAATTTGCAGCCGCTCATCAAATCCGCCGATCTCATCAAACACGGCGCGCCGCAGCATCACGCATGCGCCCGTCACCGCCGAAAAGTTGCGATACCAATTCTCAGCGCCATACAGACTGTCGCGATAGCGCTCGGGCTGACCCGCAAATAGATGTCCCTGCATTCCGATGACAACGCCAGCGTGTTGAATCGTGCCGTCTGGATACAACAGCTTTGCGCCGACCGCGCCGATCTCGCGGCGCAGCGCCCAGCGCGACATCTCGCTCAGCCAATCAGGCTCAATCACTTCGGTGTCGTTATTCAAAAACAACAGTAGTTCGCCTGTAGCGTGACGTGCACCTTCGTTGTTTGCGGCTGAGTAGTTAAATGGCTCACGCACAAACGAGACGACGCGAATCTGGCTGTGCGCAGCGCGCCATGTCGCATAAAACTCTTGCGTCGCAGGCTCAACGCTGCCTGTGTCCACCACAACAATCTCATAATCATCGTAGCGCGTCTTTTCGATCAACGTTTGCAAGCACGTTTTGAGCAGCGGCAGTTTGTCTTTGGTCGGGATGATGATCGAGACACGCGGCCGTGGCGCGCTCCAGGTGAATTGAAACTCGCCGGGCGCATACAGATGCGCACTCACGTCAGGCAGTCCGAGCCGCGTCAAATGCGCCGCTACCGTTTTAGGTTGCAGCTCGATGACCCATGACTTTGCGGCTAAGCCAGTCGAAGCCGCCGAGGATGGCAACTGTCGCCAGTGATATAGCACACGCGCGATGTGTCTGATTTTGTCGGGCATCGTGCGCTCACTGCAACGCAATAGCAAGTCCCAATCCTGTGCGCCGTCATACGCCGCGTCAAATTTGCCAGCGTCGAGTATCAGTTGTCGTCGCACGACCGAGTGCATCAAGACATTAGCAGACAGCATCAGCTCAGGCGAGTAACGCGTCGGCTTAAACCATGCCATGCGATGTTGATGTCCATCCGCGCTGACCTTATCTTCATCAAAATAGACGATGTCGGTGTCAGGCTGATTCACCAACAACGCCGCGACCTCATACAACGTGTTAGGCGCGAGCAGATCATCATGATCAAGCAACGCAACAAATCCACCGCGCGCCATGTCAAGCGCCACGTTTGAGTTGCCCGAGATGCCTTCGTTGTATGCAAGGTGCTGCACACGGATGCGTGCGTCGCGCTCTGCAAACGCATCAAGCATCTGGCGCGCTTCAGCGTTTGAGCCGCCATTGGCACACACCAGTTCCCAATGTGGATTGGTCTGCGCGACGACCGACTCAATCGCCGTCTCTAGCGCAAACAGTGGCGGATCACACACGGGCATCAATACACTGATGAGTGGTGCGTTTGTCCACGTGCTCACCGCATCGCATTGCACTTGTAGTTGATCCGCGCTCGGCGCGTGATTCACAAACCACGCGTGATAGTCGGCGTGCGGATCATGCTCTTTGGCAATTGGTTTTTCAGCGGGCGGCGTTTGATTCTGTGGAATCGCGCTTGCGTGGCGCGACAACCGCGCGAATAATTTTTCGCGGCGACTGTGTGGCGGCAACACCGCCGCGCGCGCATGTTGTAGCGCGGTCAGCACACGCCAGCCCGGGCTGCGTTGTAGTTCTTCCCATTGCTGGCGATAGATCACCAACTCATCAATTTTGAGATTGGCTTGATTGAGCGCCACCTCGTAGTTTGTGACGATCTCTGCGAGTGGCGTA
>CAZVQE010000324.1:0-2979 GCA_964628875.1 uncultured Anaerolineae bacterium | reverse complement strand
ACATAGGGTGAGATGATCGTGCCAGCGCTGAGCGCGCGCTCATAACGCGCTATCGTCCGAGTAATCGGCTCGCTGTCATTTTGATCGAGCGTGCGCGCAAGCAAGAGCTGTGCGTGGATGTCACCCGTCGCGCTGACAAGGCGTGTCAATTGCGCCACAGCCGCGTCGGTCTGATCATTGCGTAGCTCGACACGCGCCAACTCAAGCGCGCCACCAATCTCATTCGGCAAAGCCGCCAGCGCTTGTGTGTACAACGACATCGCGCGCATGTCGTCGCCGATGTGTGCTGCGTCGCGCGCCTGCGCCAATATCGCGCGCGGCTCAGGTGTCGGCGTCGTCGTGGGCAGTGCGGTCGCGGTGAATGTGGCGGTCGGCGCTATGACAGTCGGCAAGCTCACAGACACGCTTGACGGTGCGCGCACACACGCCGCCAGCGCCAACCAACTCAACAAGATTGTTATTTTTCGCACTCAGCTAAATCATAGAGCAACGCATGAGTGGGGGATGAAATCAACATTTGCGATTTATCTTTGTGTTCTATGTGATCTTTGTGGTCAATCTTCACCTCGCGCGTAAAATCAATCCGCTATGTCGCTCAATGGCATCGTCGAGGTCATCTGCTCATCGCGCAGTTTTCGCGCGCTGAGTGCGCAGATCGTCGCGCGTCAGATCAACGCGCCGCTGCAACTCATGCGTGCCGCGCGATTACCGGTCGCGGCGGCGCTGACGACACGCAGCACGCGAGTGATCTACGTAGCATCTTCGGTCGAGGCGTCACGCACAGCCACCGACGCGCTCAAACGATTGATTGACACAGACACGGTCTTGCGCCTCGCTGAGCCAAATACAGCGTTTTATGACACAGTCGCGCCCGTCGCAGATATCATCGCGCAGCGCAGCACAGCCCTCGCCAGTCTAATTGCACCCGATGCGCGCTCGGTCGCGCTGGTTGCATCGCCGCGCGCATTGATGCAGCCGACACTCACGCGCGCACAGGCTCAACATCTCACACAGATATTGCGGCGCGACGACACACTTGCGCTTGAGGACACATTAGCACATTGGGTGCGAATGGGTTATGAGCCGGAGACGGTCGTCGAGCGTGTCGGCACGTTTAGTCGGCGCGGCGGCATCATTGATGTGTGGTCGCCCGCCATGCCACAGCCCGTGCGCATTGATTTATTTGGCGATCAGATTGACTCGATGCGCTTGTTTGACCCCAGCACCCAACGCAGCGGAGGAGTCATCAATACGCTCACCGTCACGCCGCTTGAGTCGCCCACGTTGTTGGCGCAAGCCTCATCTACGCTGATCGAGCATTTGCGCGACGACGATGTGCTCCTGCTCGATGACGAAGCCGAACTCAGCGACGCATGGCAAACGCTGGAAGCCAAAGCCGAACGCGAGCGCAACTCGGTGAGCATCGCCGACGACGTACCAACGCCGTATGTGCAATGGACTGATTTTCAGCGCGCGTCGTTTGTAGTCAATCGCGTCGTGCTGGGCAACGACATCGAGGGCAACACGCTCTCGCGGCATGAGTTGGCAAATGAGTTTTCCGCGCCGCCACATTTTGGCGGGCAACTGACGCCCGTGCTAGAGCATCTCAAACAAGCGCAAACCATCGAGGCGCAACACATCGCCATCATTTCGCGCCAAGCCGCACGCCTCGCGGAGATGTGGTCGCAAAAAAACGACGCAAATATCAAAGCCAGCGACGAGCTGCCTCATGCGCCGACAGATACCTTGACTTTTGTGAATGGCGCGTTACCGGGCGGATTTATCTTTCGTCCGAGCGCCATTCAACCGAGCGCCGTCGCGCCACCCTCACTGACGCTGCTCACCGACAACGAATTATTTGGCTATGTGCGACCTGAGCCGACGTTGTCCTCGCGCACGCGCAAAGCTGCACCCGAGCGCGCGTTTTCGGATTGGCAGATCGGCGATGCTGTCGTACATGAAGACTATGGCATTGGCTTGTATCGTGGCTTGGTCAAGCTCACCGTCGCGGTGACGCCGACCGACGAAGAACGCCGCAGCAGCCATTCAACAGAAGCCGAGCGCGAATATCTGCTGCTCGAATACGCCGACGCGAATCGGCTGTATGTGCCGTTGCATCAGCTTGATCGCATCTCGCGCTACATCGGCTCAGATGACAGCTCGCCGCGCCTCGACAAACTTGGCAGCGGTGAATGGCAACTCGCGCGTCAAAAAGCCAAAGGCGCAGCCGCAGAGGTCGCGCGCGAGATGCTCAAACTCTACGCTGAGCGCGAGCTTGCTAATGGACACCCATTCGCCAAAGACAGCAACTGGCAAAACGAGCTGGAAGCCAGCTTTGCGTATGTTGAGACGGACGATCAGCTCAAAGCCATCCAAGAGGTCAAAGCCGATATGGAGCGCGCGCGCCCGATGGATCGGTTGATCTGCGGCGATGTCGGATTTGGCAAGACAGAGGTGGCGTTGCGCGCCGCGTTTAAGGCGGTGCAAGATGGCAAGCAAGTCGCCGTGCTGGTGCCGACGACGGTGCTGGCGCAACAACATTGGACGACCTTTAGCAAACGTCTCGCGTCGTATCCGATTCGGGTCGAGATGCTGTCACGCTTTCGCACCGCCGCCGAAAAACGCAAGGTGCGCGAGGGCTTGCGCGATGGCAACATCGAGATCGTCATCGGCACGCACGGCTTAGTCAGCGAAGGCGTGCAATTCAAAGACCTCGGGCTGGTCATCATTGACGAAGAACATCGCTTTGGCATCAAAGACAAAGAACGACTCAAAAAACTGCGCACCAGCGTGGATGTGCTGACGCTCTCGGCGACGCCGATTCCGCGTACGTTGTATCTGGGGCTGACCAACATTCGAGACATCAGTCGAATCGAAACCGCGCCCGCGGAACGCTTGCCGATCATCACGCATGTCGGAGCCAATGACGACAACATCATTCAGCAAGCCATTCGCCGTGAATTGGATCGTGACGGGCAA
>CAZVQE010000323.1:0-3025 GCA_964628875.1 uncultured Anaerolineae bacterium | reverse complement strand
GCCGCAGCCATGCGCTTTGCAAATGCGTCATCGTCGCACACATCGGTGCGACACGCTCCGCCCGCATAGCCTGTGCTGGCGGGCGCGCCGCTGATGACGATTGTGGCTGGGTTGGCTTTTTTAATCGCTGCATAGGCATCCTTGAGATATGCGACGTAAACCTCAGGGCTAACGGGTTTGAAGTAGACATCCAAATTCTCATAGTGCATGACCTCAATCGCATCTGCGCCTGCGCGTGCGAGGTCGGCAGCTGCTGAGGCATAGATTGGTGAGTAGGTCGCGTCTGCGATGCGCACGCGGTCACCCATGACACTCAGCATGACTTTGAATCCAGCCGTATGTGCTTTGGCGATCTGTGCTTTGATCGCATCCAGCCCGTCCGTCGCCAGATTGACGCGATAACGCGCCCAACTAAAACCTACCTCTTTTGCGCGTCCCAGATCGCTGGCTGTGTTGACCATCACACCAACTTCAAATGTAGGCGCGGTAGCTGCGCTCGGCGCAAGCGTTGGCAAAGTGGCTGGAATGGAAGTCGGCTGCGACTGAATTCTCACCACAGGCGTAAAACTAGGCGTTGCTGTAGCTTGACAAGCCGTTGCAAGCAAGCCTGCAATGAGCCAGCTTTTGGCGATATTCATGCGCGCCTCCTGTTGAATGAAACTTTACTTATTTTGACGTTGCAAACGTGGCGCAATTTTTGCGCGCCACGTACCGATGATGCCATACGGCAAAAATAGCACGATCAAAACATAGACAATGCCGAAGAGCAGGGGCCAGCTTGGACCAAAAGTGACATTGAGCCAATAACCGAGCAATTGCAAAAAGCTCGCGCCTAATATCGCGCCGCTCAATGTGCCAGCGCCGCCGATGATGGTCATCAGCAATGCGTTGAGTGTTGTGCCCGTGCTGAGCATTGCAGAGTTGGCATTTAGATTCCATAGGGCATTCATCATGCCCGCCAGGCCTGCGATGACACCTGAGATTGCCATCGCTATCAGCTTGTAAATAAATGTGTTGTAGCCGATGACCTGTGCGCGAGATTCATTCTCACGAATGGCAACAAACACGCGACCGGTCGGGCTATTGACGATGCGTTTGGCGATGAGATACGTCACAACGCAAAATGCAAGCGATGCGAAATAAAATGTCAACCGTTGATTGGTTGGGCTGAGCCAAGCTGGCACGGGGATGCTTTGCAAGCCGTCCTCAGCGCCGGTGTATTCACGAAAATCGGTGGCTTCGCTCAAAATAAAAAACATCTGCGCAAAAGCGAGCGTCACCATTGTGAAATACACACCTTTGACGCGAAAGGACAATGCACCGACAAGCACGCTTTGGATCAGCGTGACCGCAATCACCGCGAGGATAACCGCGCCAAACTCCCAACGTTCATGTTTGAGCAAGATGCCGGTGACATATGCGCCCGTTCCAAAAAACATGGCGTGACCGAAGGACAGCACACCTGTAAACCCCATCAGCAGGTCATAGCTCAACGCAAACACTGCCAAGATAAACACTTGCGCCAACATGCCTTGCCAAAACTTAGGTGTGCCTGCGTCAATCGGCTCACCAGTGAGTGCGCTGAGCACGAATGGAAATGTAATGAGCGCGACGAGCAGCGCTATCGTCGGAAGGTTTGATTTGATGCGACTCATTCTTTCTTTCCAAACAAACCAGAAGGTTTAATTAACAGTACCAGCGCCATAATCAATACGGTCGAGGCGCGCGCAATGCTCGGCGAAAATTTCATGATTTCATCGCTGAATGGAAGTTGGATGCCACTCAGCACGAGCTGATCGCCAAATGCTCGCGCCAATCCGACTAATAATGCGCCGACCGTTGCGCCGCCAAAGCTGCCCATGCCGCCAATCACGATGGCGATAAATGCCTGCAACAAAAATTCTTGCCCGATAAAGAGGTTGACGCCGATGATGGGCGCTGCTGCCACTCCGCCTATGCCTGCAAGCGCGGCGCCTAGCGCAAACACGAGCGTAAAAATGCGCCTCACATTGATGCCGAGCGCTTGCACCATTTCGCTGTCTTGGACGCCAGCACGAATGATGATGCCAAGTCGCGTGCGTTGCAGTGTAACCGCAATCGCCAAAAACATCAACGCGCCTAGCGCAATTACAAATAAACGATAGCTCGGAAATGCGCGACCTAAAATCAAAATGGATGAGCAGTGATCGCTAAAAAATGCGATTAAGTTGGGCGATGGACATGCGTCTGAATTGGTATTGAAAAAACTCGGCGTCGGCATAAAAAAGCCAGCCGTGCCCCAGATGAGTTTGATTAGCTCCGTGCCGACAAAGGTAAGCCCGAGTGTCAAAAGTACTTGATAAATTGGACGCGAGTAGAGCGGTCGAATGAGTGACCACTCCATGAGTGCGCCGAGCGCAGCGCCGCCTGCGCCACCTGCAATGAGCGCGAGGATAAATCGCATGTCGCTTGAAACGCCATTCAACACAGGCATGTTGTAAAACGTCAAGCCGATATACGCGCCAAGCATGAAGATAAAGCCGTGCGCGAAATTTAACACATCCATTAGTCCAAAAATAAGTGACAAGCCCGCGCTGACCATGAAATACAACGCGCCAAGCGTCAGCCCTGATAGCAAGATGCTGACAGCTACTCGCGGCTCATAACGCAAAAATAAAAACCCGAGAAAAATGATCGCCAAAGCGATTGGCACAAGAATTGCTTTTAGCTGCTTCATGCTACAACTCCTAGAAAGCGTTGAACTGTGGCGGCGTCTTTTTGAAGATCGCTCATGACGCCCGTTGAGGCGACTTTGCCGTCATCGAGGATGACGTAGCGATCTGCGAGCATTGAGGCGAAGCGAAAATTTTGCTCGACGAGCAATACGGTCATGCTATCGCGCAATTTACGCAATGCGTTGCCGATGGCTTCGACGATGATTGGCGCAAGACCTTCGCTGGGCTCATCTATCAACAGCAAATTGTTTTGTGGTACGAGCGCGCGCGCAATTGCCAACATTTGTTGCTGCCCGCCGCTCAGATTGCCG
>CAZVQE010000322.1:0-3027 GCA_964628875.1 uncultured Anaerolineae bacterium | reverse complement strand
AAACGTAACATCAGTATGGTCTTTCAGAGTTACGCCGTTTTCCCGCATCTTACGGTGCGCGACAACATCGCCTTTGGCTTGCAAATGAAAAAAATGCCTGCCAACGAAATAACTGCGCGGGTGAATAATGCTGCCGAGCTATTGCGTATCACCGACTATCTACAGCGGTATCCAGCCCAATTGAGTGGCGGACAACGCCAACGTGTTGCAGTCGCGCGCGCACTCGCCATGCCCAGTGACGTGCTGTTGATGGACGAGCCATTGAGCAATCTCGACGCCTTGCTACGCATGGATATGCGCGCTGAGCTAAAGAAATTGATGCGCGATGCGGGCATGACTACGGTCTATGTTACTCACGACCAAGTCGAGGCGTTATCGTTGGGAGATCGTATTGCAGTGATGAAGCAAGGCAATATCTTGCAATGCGACGCCCCATTGCGCGTCTACGAACAACCCGCTGATCCATTTGTGGCGAGCTTTATTGGCAGTCCGCCGATGAACTTGCTACATATAAGCCAGTTGCCCGCCGGGTTCATGTCGAGCATGTCCGCGCCAGCTGATGCAACATTGCTTGGCATTCGGGCAGAAAATATCGAAGCGCATGCCGCGCCAACTCAACAGACGTTGCAAGGGCAAGTGATGGTGGTTGAGCCGCTGGGTTCGCATAATCTATTGACGGTGCATACACACGGACAAACGATAAAAGTGAACACACGCCCCGATGACTATTTTGCGCCAAACGCTCAAATTTGGCTCCAACTCATGCCCGGCAAGCAGTGTTGGTTCAACTAAACACATACACAAACACGTATAATGACTTTACCCGATCTTCAGAAACAAACGACGAGCATCCTACGCACCAACGATGTTAACGGCATTTTTACAAAGCCTGGTCCCCGTCAATATCCGCATCAATGGAACTGGGACAGCGCGACAGTGGCGCTTGGTTTGGCGTATTTCGATCTGCCACGCGCAATGGCTGAAGTGCGCAGCTTGATCGCGGGTCAATGGCGTGACGGCATGATCCCTCATGTCATCTATCACACGGGTCCCTCCGATTATTTTCCAGATCCCGATTTTTGGCAGATCAGCAATAGCCGCCATGCGCCCAAAATACAAACATCGGGTATCACTCAGCCGCCCCTATTGGCAACAATGGTGCGCAAAATTGCTGAGCTGACGGGCGACATCGCGGCAATCAAACCATTCTTGGCTGAGGTTTACCCTGCGTTGTGGCGCTGGCATCATTGGATGCATACCGCCCGCGACGCGGATGGCAGCGGTATGTGTTGCCTCATTCATCCTTGGGAGAGCGGCACAGATGATTCACCGCGTTGGCTCAAGGCGTTTGAGCGCATTCATCCGACCAACGTGCCGCCCTATCAACGCAAAGACACAGTGCACGTAAATGCCATTTTTCGCCCGACCAAAAGTGAATATGAACGCTATGTGCATTTAATAGATGTCTTTCGCAAGAATCGTTATGAACATGATGCCTTGTTAGCCAAGTCACCGTTTTTGGTGAAAGATGTTTTGTTCTCATCCATTGTGCATCGTGCTGATGAAGATTTGGCATGGTTAGCCAAACAACTCGATCAACCAACGGACGACATTCATGCATGGATGCGCCAGACGCGGCAACATTTCGATGCGTGTCATTGGGACGATAAACGCGGGCTATATTTTGATATGGATGTGCGCGCAAATGATCGGTTGGAAGTCAACACTGCCATGACCTTTGCGCCGCTTTATGCTGGACTCGCCAGCCGCGCGCAAGCCGAGCGCTTGCTTGCGCACTTGTTTGACCCTGCACAATACGATTTTCGCCCAGCAGATGCAACTGCATCCGGCAAGCTGCGTTACGGCATTACCAGCACTGCCAGAAATGAACCAGAGTGGCAGTCAAAACGTTATTGGCGCGGACCAGTATGGCCTATTCTGAATTGGATTTTGGCGCAAGGTTTTCGGCGCTATGGCTATGATGACATCTACAAACGGATTAAAGCCGACACACTGACCCTGATCGAGCAAACGGGTTTTTATGAATACTATGATCCGTATGATGGCAGTGGATGCGGATCAATCAATTTCTCGTGGCCTGCGGCGTTATGGCTCATGTTTAAATATGATCGCTAAATACCGACGCAACCTCACCGTAGATTTAAAAATCGGATTGCGGCTCAACTGCATTGAGCCGCAATCCGATTCAGTATTTTCTAGTGCGATCCTTGTGCCGCCAAAAAGCGTTCAGCCTCTAGCGCAGCCATGCAACCAAATCCGGCGGATGATATTGCCTGTTTAAACCAATTGTCATGAATCTCACCTGCCGCAAACACACCCGGGACGCTCGTGTGCAGCCGCGCATCCACTTTGACGTAGCCGCTTTCGTCCATCTCGAGCTGTCCCGCAAAGAGTTGTGAATTTGGCTCGTGGCCGACAAAGATAAATATGCCTTCAACGTCTGTCTTTTGCGTGGCACCCGTCTTGACATTTTTGAGCTGCACGCTTTCGACTTTGCCGCCACTCGTCGCTGGCGCGCTGCCTTGGATTGCCTCGATCACGCTGTTGGTTACGAGTTCGATCTTAGGATTTTCGCGCGCATACTTTTGCAGCGTCGCCCCTGCGCGAAACTCATCACGACGATGCACGATGCGTACGCGCTTGCCAAATTTAGTCAAAAACAAACCTTCTTGTAATGCGCTGTCACCGCCACCTACAACGATGATCTCTTTGCCGCGAAAGAAAAACCCATCGCACGTCGCGCAATAGCTCACGCCGCGCCCGATGTATTCTTGTTCGCCATTGACGCCGAGCGGACGTGGCGTAGCGCCTGTGGCGATGATGAGCGTCTCGACTTCATATTCGCCGCTGTCTGTGCTTAGGTGGAATGGGCGCTGCTGCAAATTTAGTTCTGTGACCGTCTCCTCAATCATGCGCGCGCCAAACTTCTCGGCTTGTTCGCGCATCTTTTGTGTGAGCTCGGGACCTTGTAAGCCATCTGGAAATCCTGGAGGATAGTAGGTGATA
>CAZVQE010000321.1:0-3040 GCA_964628875.1 uncultured Anaerolineae bacterium | reverse complement strand
CGATGTTTAAGCCGATGAGCGAAGCGGCTGCGACGTTGCGCGAGATGCTGCGCGCCGAAGCTGCAAAGCAACTACAAGCGCCGATTGAAAATCTTATTCAAGATAACAAAGCATTTGCGCTCAAAAGTGATTCAACAAAACGCATCACCTTTGGCGCACTCGTTGCTCACAAAGCAAACTGGCAAGTGCCAAAGACGGCGCCCGCGCTTAAAAGTAGCGCAAATTACAGCAGCATCGGGCATGAGCTGCAGCGCATAGATGTGCCTGCCAAAGTGACCGGCGCGGCGCAATATGGCTATGACATGCGCATGGAGGGTATGCTGTATGGTGCGATCTTGCGACCGCCAACGCTCGGCGCAAAGCTGCTCAATATAGATAGCAGCACAGCCCAAAAAATAAATGGCGTTAAGAAAATAGTCGTAGACGGTGAATTTGTTGGAGTTGTCGCCACTACTCGCGCGGCGGCTCAACAAGCTGTCCAAGCGATTGACGCACAATGGCAAAACGGCAAAGTTTGGCAGCAGGCTGAGATTGACACATTGATGTCGCAACTCGATGGCAGTGGCGTGCGCATTCAACAAGTCGGCAACGCAGGCGGCGCGCTTGGCGCGGATGCCATTCATGCCGAATACCGCACACCGTTTGCGATACAGACACCGCTAGAGGCACAAGCCGCGCTCGCCGATGTCAAAGCCGACCGCGCGCAAGTGTGGAGTAGCTCACAGTCGCAATACAGCGTGCGGCGCTATGTTGCCAGCGCCATCGGACTCAAAGAAGATCAAATTGAAGTAACGCCCACGTATCTCGGCGGTGGCTTTGGACGCAAGAGCGGCTGGGAGGTCGCAGTCGAGGCGGCGCGTCTGAGCAAAGCCGTAGGCGCGCCTGTGCATGTCGGCTGGTCGCGCGAAGAAGAGCTGCGACATGGCTTTGTGCGTCCGCCAACCTATCATCGGCTGAGCGCAAAAATCAACACGGTCACAAAGCATATTGACGCGATGAAGCACGAGCAATCGAGCGGCGATGTTCTATTCACATTCTTTCCGAAAATCGCTGGCGATATGCTTGGCGCCGACTTTGGCGCGTATCGCGCAGCACAGCTGAAATACGATGTGCCAAATCGAGAGACCGTTGCTTGGCGCAAGACGTTACCCATTAAGACCGGGCCGTGGCGCGGGCTTGGTTTGTTGGCAAATGGATTTGCGGTCGAGTCATTTATGGATGAGTTGGCACACGCGACAGGCGTAGATGCACTGGAGTGGCGATTGCGCCATCTGCCAAATGACGACTGGGGCAAACGTATGGCGGCCGTATTACAGGCAGCGGCTGATCTGGGTGAATGGCGCTCGCCCGCGCCACAAGGTCGTGCGCGTGGGATCGCCTGTGTGAGTGACGCCGACACTGTTGTGGCGCAAGTGGCGGAGGTATCGCTTGATCCTGCTAGCGGCAAGCCGCGCGTGCACAAAATTTCGTTGGCGATGGATTGCGGCTTGGTCATCAATCCAAATGGCGTGATCGCACAAGCACAAGGCGGCGTCATGTGGGGCGTAGGCTCTGCATTGATTGAGGAGATGCGTATTGAGAATGGCGCAGTCAGCGCGCGCAATTTTGACTCATACGCATTGTTGAGCATCAAAGACGCGCCACTCGTCAATGTGAAATTACTCGACACATTGAGTGACGGCAAGCCACGCGGAGTTGGCGAGCCACCTATGGGACCAACAGCCGCGTCCATCGGCAACGCCCTATTTGTGCTCACGGGCAAACGCCTGCGACAAATTCCATTCACCGCTGAACGCATCAAAGCGGCATAAAACTATCTATAGGAGAAAAGATGAATCCAACACAAACAATCAGTAAATCTAAAAATGTAAATTGGCTCAATGAGGAGCGTTGGCAAGATCCAAAATTTGCACAGATAGCTCTGTGGGGTGGAATTGCTTTTAGCCTCGCATTCACGGGTCTCATTTGGCTGCTGGGCGACCGACTGACTCAATTTTATAAATTGCCGGATCAGGGCGCAGCGTGGTACTACTGGAAGCTCGCCGACCCAACGTGGGTCACACGACTCAGCGCGTGGGGTCTCTATCTGTTGCATCAGATCACGATTTGGGGCTTGATCTACTATGCGCAAACGCGCGTCAAAAAATACACAGCTGGACTGCATCCCGTTAATGTTGCAGCGCTTGGAGCAAATGCGCTCTTCATCGTATTGCATTTGATTCAGACTCATATTTTTTACGATGGCTTGGCGCAAGACGTCAGCATCTTTAGCTCGCAAGGCTCGGTCATTGTGATGCTCGTGTGGATCATTTTGATGGAAAACAAACGGCGTGGTGTATTTTTTGGCAAAAAAGTGCCGCTCAGCACGGCGTTGGTAGATTGGGCACGCAAATATCACGGCTATGTCTTTTCGTGGGCGATTATTTATACATTTTGGTATCACCCGACAGAAAATACACAAGGGCATTTGATCGGATTTCTGTATATGTTTTTGCTGATGCTACAGAGCAGTTTGTTTTTGACACGCTTGCACGTAAATAAATTTTGGATGGTAACGCAAGAAGTCACTGTGGCAATACATGGCACGTTGGTAGCTATGCAACAGGGCAACAACATTTGGCCCATGTTTTTCTTCGGCTTTTTGGCGATCTTTTTGATCACTCAAATGTGGGGCTTGGGGCTATCGCGCGCATGGCAGCTTGGCTTGACGTTATTATTTGCAGCGTTAGCGACAGCAGTGTATTGGGGGCGTCCGCTCGCGTTTATCAGTGAGGTGGTGCGTATTCCATTGATCGAGTATCTGAGTGTGTTTGTATTGGCGCTGCTCATCATCGGGCCGCTCAAGCTATGGCAGAGGCGACAAGCCAAACGCATAGCTGCCTAAAGTAATATCAAGATCGGAGTAAATGCACTCCGGTCTTTTTTATTACTCATGTCAAATCAAAATGCGCCGCAACCATACGTTACTATTTTTACCGATGGCGCATGCGAACCCAACCCCGGGCCCGGCGGATACGCCGCCATCGTCAAGCAAGTCGGG
>CAZVQE010000320.1:1506-3047 GCA_964628875.1 uncultured Anaerolineae bacterium | reverse complement strand
ATTGCGCGCGTCACGCCGCAGCCAACGCGCGCGCCCTCGCCCGCGCTGCCGACACTCATGCCAAAACTCAACCTGAAATACACCCCCATCGAAGATGCCAACGCGCCGCGTATCGTTGCCATCTCGCCAGACGCAAATGCGACGCTCGCCGCAAATGGTGTGATCGAGATCGCCTTTGACCGCGCGATGGATCAAGCCTCCGTCAGCAAGGCGCTCGTCACCCAACCAAAGCTCGACGGCGCGCTAAGCTGGAAAGATGCGCGCACAGCCCTATTCAAGCCAGCGACGATGCCGCGCGGTAGCACGCTCGATATCGGCGTGAGCCAAGACGCAAAATCAACTGAGGGTGTCATGCTGCGTGAGCCCTTTCAGATTCGCATGGCAACGCAAGGTGACCTCGAAGCGTTGCAGACGATCCCCGCCAATGGCGCAAACGAAGTGCAGCCTGACACGATCATCACGATCATGTTTAACCGACCGGTTGTGCCGCTGCAATCGCTGACGAGCGCTGCGCCGCCGACCGGCTTTAGCATTGAGCCCAATGTGGCGGGCAAAGCCGAGTGGCTCAATACATCGGTGCTGGTGTTCAAGCCCGAAAAGCCGCTGCCGGGCGGAACGCAATTTACCGCGCAAGTCGGCGGACTCAAAGACACCGACGGCAACGCGATGCCAAACCCTTATGCGTGGCAATTCACCACAGCCGCGCCCAAAGTCGTCAGCATCTCGCCCGACGGACGCGGCGCAGCAGCGCGCGTAGATGCGCCCGTTGTGATCCGATTCAACCAGCCGATAGATGTAAATAGCGCGACGAGCGCGTTTAAGCTCAGCGATAGCAAAGGCGCGAGCGTGGGCGGCAACCTCAGCATCGTGAATGACACGCTGACATTTACACCGACGCAGCGGTTGGCATTTGGTGAGAAATACAACGTCGCGGTCGCAGCAGGTCTCAAAAGCGCAGGCGGCGGCGCAGGCATGAAAGACGCCTATGCCGCCAGCTTTAGCACGGTGCCGCTGCCAAAGATCATTAGCACTGAGCCCGCCAACAACGCCAAAGATGTGCAGCCGTTTAGCGGTTTTGCGATTGCCTTTAACGCGCCCATTGACACCAAGACGGTCATGCCGCATATCAAGATTACGCCGGCATTGTCAGAGACGCGAGTGTTTACGTATTTTGATGCGACGCGCAATACGTTTCACATCCAGAGCCTGTGGCAACCCGCGACGGACTATGTGATCGAGATTGCATCCGGCATCGCCGACCCGTATGGCAACACGATCAGCGAGGCGCGCAAGGTCAGCTTCCGCACGGGTAATCTGCCGCCGCAGGCGCAGCTCGCATTTTTTGGTGACACGACGTTTAATGCCTATCTGCCCGTGCAAGTCACGGCGTTTAGCAACAACGTCTCAAAACTCAATTTTGAGCTGTATGCGGTGGACGCGACAGATCCGATTCGCACCAGCTATCGCGGTGGCAATGAGCGACCCGCCGCCAGCGCGCTCGTGCGCAAATGGCAAACCACCATCAGCGGCAACGCCAACAA
>CAZVQE010000320.1:0-1406 GCA_964628875.1 uncultured Anaerolineae bacterium | reverse complement strand
GGCACTGCCTCGACGGACACCGATGGCGTCGCCAAGTTTGTTGTGCCGAGCGAGATGCGCGAGCGCGTCGGCGAGGTGTTTGCGGTGACGACGCAGCCCTATGGCTACGTCAGTGGCAACTGGATGGTGAGCAGCGGTGCGCAACCTCGCGCGTTTGAAGACGGGCGCGCGGCGCAAAGCGTGCTGACCAACGCGGGCGTGCGCATCTTTGCATACACCGACCGCACGCTATATCGCCCGACACAAAAAGTGTATATCAAGGGCATGCTGCGCATCGAGGACGATGTGCTGTTTAGTCTGCCCGGTAACGCCACAAAGGCAAAGCTCAAAGTGCAAGATGCGCAACACAAAGCCATTTTTGAAAAACAACTCACGCTCGATGAATTTGCAACATGGGACGCTGAGGTCGAGCTATCTGCAAAATCTCCGCTGGGCGACTATCAAATCTTGGTGTCCACCGACGATGGCAAAACCGAGTTTGCAGCGGCTTACTTTACGGTCGCCGAGTATCGCGCGCCCGAGTTTGAGACGTTGGTCGCGCCGTCGGTGAATGAGGCTGTGCGCGGGCAAAGTATCACGGCGACGATTGACGCGCGCTATCTGTCAGGTGGCGGCGTGTCAAACGCAGATGTGCAGTGGAATGCGACTGCCGCTAAGACAACCTTTAAGCCGCCACAGTTAGATCGTTACACATTTGGCGATGAGCCGCTGTATTGGTTTTGGAATGCGCGCCCGCAACAAGCGCCAAAGCCGATCTTGAGTGGCAGCGGCACAACCGATGGCAAAGGGCAATTGCAAATCAACGTGCCCATCTCACGCGAGATTTTGTTGCCGGACGATAACGATCCGACGCAGCAGGTGACACTGATTGGCACACTGTCGCTCAGCATTGAGGGCAATGTGCGCGGCGCAAACAATCAGCAAATCAGCGGGCGCAGCAGCGTACTGGTGCATCCTGCCAGCTACTACGTCGGCGTCGCGCTTGATCGCATGATCAGCGAGGCAGGCAAGCAATCTCAAGTTGACCTTGTGACTGTGGATTGGAACGGCAAACGCCTCGCCAACAAAACTGTCACAGTGAAAATCAACCGCCGCGAGTGGAAAAACAAATTTGACGATGCTACCGGCGCGTGGTCGAGCGAGGCTGTGGACGAAGTCGTCAGCACGCAGACCGCGACATCCAACGAACGCGGCGAAGCGAGCGTAAGCTTTACACCCGCCAAAGGTGGCGTGTATGTGTTGTTTGCGACCGTACAAGATGAGCAACAGCGCGTGCAGTTGAGTTCGCGCACAGTCTGGGTCAGTGATCGTGAGAATGTGGCTTGGGCGCGCGAAGGCGGCAACAACATCAATCTCATCAGCGACAAATCCATTTATCAGCCCGGCGACACGGCTGAGATATTGAT
>CAZVQE010000319.1:960-3064 GCA_964628875.1 uncultured Anaerolineae bacterium | reverse complement strand
AAATGTTTGGATAGTTGCCGTGCAATTCCCACGCGGCAAAAAATGGCGACCAATCAATAAATGGAATCAACTCCTCGATCTGTGGCTCAACCACGCGCACGCCCGCAAACGCTGGCTCAGAGATGTCTTCTTCGCGCCATTCGATTTTTGGTTTGCGACTGCGTGCGTCGTCGAGGCTGAGCAGCGGGCGGCGGTCGCCTTGCTTTGAGAATTGCTCACGCAGCTTTTCTTGTTGCTGTGCGTTGTCGCTTACAAATTTGTCGTGCAAGTCTTTGCTCAGCAAGCTGCCGACGACGCCTACGGCGCGTGATGCATCGAGCACATGCACGACCGGATCGGCGTAATTTGTGGCGATCTTGAGCGCGGTGTGCGCTTTGCTGGTGGTTGCGCCGCCGATGAGCAATGGCAGATTCATGCCTTCGCGCGCCATCTCGCTGGCGACGTGCGCCATCTCATCCAGTGACGGCGTGATCAAACCGCTCAAGCCGATGATGTTGGCATTCACATCGCGCGCGGTCTTGAGTATCTTTTCACTTGGCACCATCACACCGAGATCAATGACATCGTAGCCATTGCAACCCAACACAACGCCTACGATGTTTTTGCCGATGTCATGCACGTCGCCTTTGACGGTTGCCATCACGATGGTTGGTTTTTTGCGCGCGGCTGCCTCAGCACCACTTGCGGCATCGGCTTCGGCTTGCTCACGATTGATATGTGGCTCTAGCACGGCGACGGCTTTCTTCATCACGCGCGCGCTCTTGACGACCTGCGGCAAAAACATTTTGCCTGCGCCGAACAAATCGCCGACGACGTTCATTCCCGCCATCAAAGGACCCTCGATGACGTTGAGCGACTTGCCGTATTTTTGGCGCGCCTCTTCGACGTCGCTCTCGATAAATTCGGTGATGCCTTTAACGAGCGCGTGTTCGAGGCGTTTTTCAATGGGTTCATGTCGCCACGCGAGCTCAACCGTTTCGGTTTTTGTGTCAGCTCCTTTGGTGTCGCTCTTTTTGAATTGATCGGCGAGCGCAATGAGACGCTCCGTTGCGTCGGGACGGCGATTGAGCAAGACATCCTCGACGTGTTCGAGCAAGTCCTTTGGCACGTCGTCATAGATCGCAATCTGTCCGGCGTTGACGATTGCCATGTCAAGCCCCGCGCGTATCGCGTGATATAAAAATGCACTGTGCATGGCTTCGCGCACGATGTTGTTGCCGCGAAAGCTGAAGCTGACGTTGCTCAACCCGCCGCTGACTTTTGCGCCGGGTAGATTCTGTTTGATCCACTGCGTCGCGCGTATAAAGTCCACGCCGTAGTTGGCGTGTTCCTCGATGCCCGTGCCGACGGTCAGCACGTTTGGATCAAAGATGATGTCTTCGGGTGTAAAGCCAACCTCATTGACAAGGATGTCGTAGGCGCGTTTGCAGATAGCGATCTTAGTTTCGTAGCGATCGGCTTGACCGTTTTCGTCAAATGCCATCACGACCGCGCCAGCGCCGTATTTTTTAATTTGATGCGCGCGCTCTTTGAATTTGTCTTCGCCTTCTTTGAGGCTGATCGAGTTTACGATGCATTTGCCTTGCACACATTTGAGACCTGCCTCAATGACGCTCCATTTGCTGCTGTCAATCATGATCGGCACGCGCGAGATATCTGGCTCAGCCATCGCCAGATTTAAAAAGGTCACCATGCACTTTTCGCCGTCGAGCAAGCCCTCATCAAAATTGACGTCAATGATGTTGGCGCCATTTTCAACTTGCTGGCGCGCGATTTGCAGCGCCTCCTCATATTTTTCCTCTTTGATGAGCTTGGCAAATTTTGGCGAGCCGGTGACATTGGTGCGCTCGCCGATCATCATAAATTGAGCAGATTGATTGTTGACATCGGCTTGATCGTCTGCGCCGATGGCGAGCAATTCGAGCCCGCTGAAATAAGATTTATGAACGGGTGTGTTGCGTTGATGCGGCTTGGCGTTTTTGATGACCTTACGCACTTCGGCAATGTGATCGGGCGTCGTGCCGCAGCAACCGCCAAGGATATTGACCCAGCCATTCTCAGCAAACTCGCCAACCGTATCGGCAAACTTGCGTGGGGTCATGTC
>CAZVQE010000319.1:0-950 GCA_964628875.1 uncultured Anaerolineae bacterium | reverse complement strand
GTCATGTCGTAGCCGCCAAATGCGTTTGGCAGACCGGCGTTTGGATAGCATGAGATAAATGTCTGCGAGATTTGGCTCATGCGTTCGATGTATGGACGCATCTCATCGGGGCCGAGCGCGCAATTGATGCCCATGCTGATGAGCGGTGCGCGATGAATGGACGCCCAAAACGCCTCGACGGTTTGTCCGCTGAGGGTACGTCCGCTTTGGTCGGTGATCGTCACGCTGGCAAGGACTGGCACGACGCGGCCGGCGATCTTGCCGCTGCGCACCTCATCAAAATAATCTTGAATAGCAAATAGCGCGGCTTTGAGATTGAGCGTGTCAAATGTGGTTTCGGGCAACAACACATCTGCGCCGCCATCCACCAAAGCGCGTGCTTCTTCGTAGTAGGCGTAACGCAAATCGTCAAACGTGACCGCGCGATAGCCCGGGTTATTTACATCGGGCGAAATCGAAGCTGTGCGCGTGGTGGGTCCCAATGCGCCTGCGACGAAGCGCGGCTGACTGGGATCGCGCAGCGTAAATTCATCGGCGACTTTGCGCGCGATACGCGCCGATTCGAGATTGATCTCATATGCCAAGTCTTGCTGACCAAAATCGGCTTGGCTTACGCGCGTGCCATTAAATGTGTTGGTCTCGATGATGTCGGCGCCGGCTTCGAGATATTCGCGGTGGATTTGCGCGATGATGTCGGGGCGCACCAGACTCAAATTTTCGTTGTTGTTTTTTTGGTCAATCGCGTGCGCCTTGAAACGCTCCCCGCGATAATCTTGCTCGGTCAATTTCCAGCGTTGGATCATGCTGCCCATCGCGCCATCGAGCACGAGGATGCGCTGCTGCATGAGGTCGAGCAATTGTTGTGAACGATCAATCATGGTTAGTGGCGAGTGTAGCACGCACAAAGCAAAACACCTCATGAGGATTTCATGAGGTGTTTTGTTGTTTTT
>CAZVQE010000318.1:0-3068 GCA_964628875.1 uncultured Anaerolineae bacterium | reverse complement strand
AAACGCAACCAACACGCGACTTTTTTGAGCATCCGCAAAGCCCGCTGACGCACGCGTTTATTGATGGCGTGATGATCTACTGATTTTCGATTTCGGATTTTGGATTGCCGATTGGAGGATTAGAGATTTGAGAATTGAGACTGGAGATTGAATCTCAAACCTCTAGTCTCGAATCTCCATTCTCTACTCTCTAGCTCCCAGCCCCCCACAAGGCGTTATATTTCGCCCATGAGAATCTGGCTGATCGCATGTGCGATGCTGATGCTAAGTGCGTGTGGTGCGCAACCGATTACACCGACCATCGCGCCAACGCCTGCAAAACCTGAATACAAAATAAGCATCGCGTCAGATGAGCAAGGTACGCGCTATGACAAAACCGAGCTCGAAGCGCCAAGCGGCACGAGCATCGCGCTCACATTCACAAACAACACCTCGCGCGGCGAGCGCATCATGCAAAACTGGGTGCTGGTCGTCGCAGGCGAAGAAGACAGCGTGCTAAAAGACGCCGAAGGTCTCGCGCTCACAGATAGCTTTGTGCGCAAAGGCGACCCGCGTGTCATCGCCTACTCGATCAGCATCGTCGGCTCACAAAGCACGCTGCTGACATTTGATGCGCCGCCCATCGGCAAATACACATACATTTGCACCTCGCCGCAATGCAAAACCATGCGCGGTACGCTCACGATCAAATGACCCCGCTCTACGCACTCATCCTCGCGGGCGGTCAAAGCCAGCGCATGGGCAGCGACAAAGGCTTGCTAGCCTATCACGGCAAACCACAACGCTTTTATCTTGCGGATTTACTTGGCATGCATTGCGACCGCGCGCTAATCGCCGTCAATGCGCATCAGACGCAGACACAAACGCACAGCTACGATTACATTGTTGACAATCCGCGCTACGCCGATCACGGACCTATCGCGGTGCTGCTCAACGCGCACGAGCGCTATCCGCACGCCGCGTGGTTTGTCGTGTCGTGCGATCTGCCGTTTTTTGATGAATGGAGCGTGCGCGCATTGATGGATCAACGCGACCAGAGTAAATCGGCGACGGCTTTTCTCATTCACGAGATAAATCAACCTGAGCCGCTCGTGACGATCTACGAGCAAAAATTTTTACGCGCGCTGCGAGATCAATTCAACCAAGGCGCAAACTCGCTGCGCAAGCTACTCGCGCGCGCAGATGTGCAGCTCATCCACGACTACGATGCAGATTGGACGCTGAGCGTGGACGATCCGAGCGCCTATCGCGCCACACGCGCGCGCATGTAATGCGCCCGCATGCGAGAATACAAACACTCATCATGAAAAAAGTCAACATTGGTTTTATCGGTTGCGGCAATATCAGCAACACTTACTTTCCCGTCAGCAAAAAATTTGACATCCTAAACTCGGCGGCTTGCGCCGACATTGACATGCCGCGCGCGCAAGAGCAAGCTGCAAAGTATGGCATGCGTGCAATGAGTGTTGATGAGTTATTGGCTGATCCGAGCATCGAGATCGTGGTGAATCTGACGGTGCCACAGTCACACGCCGAGATTGCGCTACGTGCGCTGCAGGCAGACAAACACATCTACAATGAAAAACCTCTCGCCATCGAACGCGCCGACGCGCAAAAGATGCTGGCGCTCGCACGCGAAAAGAATCTGCGTGTTGGCGGCGCGCCTGACACATTTCTTGGCGCGGGATTGCAGACCTGTCGCAAGATTATTGATGATGGCGTGATCGGCGATATCGTCGGCGCAACGGCGTGGATGCTCTCTGCTGGTCCTGACAATTGGCATCCGAACCCATCGTTTTTTTATCATCATGGCGGCGGACCCATGTTTGATATGGGTCCGTACTATTTGACCGCGCTCGTGAGTATGCTCGGTGGCATCAGACGAGTATCGGGCGCAACGCGCATCACGCAGAAAGTGCGCACGCCGTCGGCGGGGCCCGCACAAGGACAAACGCTGCACGTCGAAGTGCCGACTCATATCTCCGCCGTGCTTGAATTTGCGGCGGGACCCATCGCCACGCTGACGACCAGTTTTGACACACACACATCCGAGCATTACCGCTTAGAGATATTTGGCACGCGCGGCACGTTGCAATGCAATGACCCTAACGTTTTCGGCGGCGAGATTCGCCTGATGAAGGCGGGCAGCAAAGAGTGGCAACCCGTGAGCTATACACACGCCTACGCCGAAAACAGCCGCAGTCTGGGCGTTGCCGATATGGCGTATGCCATCCGCAATGGTCGCAAGCATCGCGCCAATGATGAGCTGACGTATCACGTGCTCGATGTGATGCACGCCACGCATGACGCCGCGCGCGAGGGCAAAGCCATTCTCATGAGCAGTAGCTGCGAGCGACCCGCGCCACTGCCGATCAGCGGGCTAAGCGAATGAGCGCGCGAGCGTGCGCCACTCATCCATGTCGCTTGATTTTTCGAATGGCAGATACAGCATCACACGATTGATGAGTCCATCGTAACGTGCCTTGATCGCGTCAGCCACCTCGCTGGTTGGCGCGATCACCGCAAAGTGCGACAGGATGTCATCGTTAATCAAATTTGGCATGTCCTGCCACTGACCCGCGACTGCCATCTTTGAGAGTTGCTCGCCGATGTCTTGCCAGCCGTGATGCTCAAACACCGGACGATAGGATGGCGTGCTGGCATAAAACGAAATCTGCTGTTTGGCAAATGCGCGCTCCATGTCATTGCGCACGACAAAGACGCTCGTGACAAACTCAATGGCATCTGCGTCGCGGTTATTTTTTTGTGCGCCGTGCGCGACCGCAGGACGCAACACCTCACGCAAATACGACGCCGTGTGAAATGGATGCACATGAAAGCCGTCGCACATTTCGCCGCATAGATTTGCGAGTCCTGTATTTACGCCCGCGATGTAAATCGGAATGTGCGGGTGCGCGATTGCGCCCGGATTAAAAAATGGCGTCATTAGCGTCAGCTTGTAATATTCGCCGGTCACGCGCAGAGGTTTGCCGGTTTGCCAGTTGTCCCAGGTCGCGCGCATAGCGCCGATCATCTCGCGCAGTTTATTGACGGGTGAATCGGGCCAT
>CAZVQE010000317.1:0-3113 GCA_964628875.1 uncultured Anaerolineae bacterium | reverse complement strand
GAAAATGGCGTTGCAACAAGCCAAGCAGCATTGGCTCATCTTCAACAATGAGTATCTTTGCCACTTACGCTTTCTTATTTAGCTTTTTTTGCGGCGTGAGGCTATTCATCTCACCCGTCAACGCATACGCGACGCGCTCACACAAATTGGTGGCGCGGTCGCCCATGCGCTCAAGATTGTGCGCCACCCACAGCAATGACATCGCGCGACTAATCGTCTTGGGGTCTTCTGCCATGTAGGTGAGCAGCTCGCGGAGAATCTGTTTGTAGAGGTCGTCCACTTCTTCGTCGTGTTCGACGACTTCGCGCGCCAGATTGACATCGTGCTTGACGTAGGCGTCGAGTGATTGATGCGTCATCTTGCACACCAGCTCTTGCATACGCGGGATGTCAATGAGCGGTTTGAGCAATGGCTCATCCGCAGTGCGAATGACGATTTTGGCAATGCCATTCGCATAGTCCGCCATGCGCTCTAGCTCAACCGTCATATGTGTGGCGGCGATGACTTGGCGCAGATCAGATGCCACCGGCTGTTGCATCGCAATCGTGTTGATGCACAGTTCCTCAATGTCATAGCGCATTTGATCCACGTTTTTTTCTTCGGCTTTGACCTCGCGCGCGAGATTAACATTACGATCTTTGAGTGCGCGCACAGCGCGTTCGGTCATCTGCTCGACCATGCTGCCCATGCGTAGGATGCTGTCACGTATTTGAGTGAGATCGCGGTCTAACACTGATCGTGTCTTGTGTGCGTCTGGCATGTTTCACCTAATATTTGAATCAAGCTTAATCGTTCGCGTTTAAGTCTATGTTAAATACACGCAGAGGGCGCAGAGTTTTTTAAATCTCAGCAGCTCAGAATCTCTGCGTGAATAAAACGCTCTATCAATCTACAGCCTGACCGGTACGCCCTTGCTCGCCAAATAGCGCTTGACCTCGCCGACGCTAAATGTCTTGTAGTGAAAAATAGAAGCCGCGAGTACCGCACTTGCGCCTGCGTCAATCGCCTCATAAAAATGTTCGAGCTTGCCCGCGCCACCTGACGCGATCACGGGGATATTGACCGCGTGGCTGATCGCGCGGATCATCGGCAGATCAAATCCGGCTTGCGTGCCATCGGTATCCATACTGGTCAGTAAGATTTCGCCGGCGCCACGTTGCTCGGCTTCGACCGCCCATTCCACCGCATCAATCTCGGCTGGCACACGCCCGCCATTCAAATACACCTGCCACGCATCACTATCGCCGCGCGAGGATACGCGCCGTGCATCAATCGCCACGACGACACATTGCGCCCCAAAGCGCCATGCGGCTTCGTTGATGAGGTTCGGCGTGCGCACTGCCGCGCTATTGATGGCGCATTTGTCCGCGCCCGAGAGCAGCAATGTACGAAAGTCATCCGGCGTGCGCACACCGCCGCCAATCGTGAACGGAATAAACACCTCATCCGCCACACGCCGCGCCATCTCAACCGTCGTGCCGCGTTGCTCATGTGACGCCATGATGTCAAGAAAAACCAGTTCGTCGGCGCGCTCATCGTTGTAAATTTTGGCTTGCTCGACCGGGTCGCCCGCGTCGCGCAGATTGACAAAATTCACACCTTTGACGACGCGCCCATTGGCTACATCAAAGCACGGGATCACGCGTTTGGCAAGCATTCAAATACTCCAAGTTGTTTATTTTTGCGCACGTTGTCCCACGCAAACACGCGTCCATTCATAGCGATATACACATTGGGCGGCATCATCTGCGCCGCCGCAAGCGCAAAACCAAGATTAAATAGCGCGTCCGACCCGACCACCTCATACGGGATCATCGCGCCGGTCAGCACGATGGTTTTGTTTAATCGCGCTTCGCCGAGCTTACGCGCCGTGTCTTGCATCGTATCGGTGCCATGCACGATGACAATGCCCTCCTCAGGCACTACGCGACATGCCTCCAGCACGTCCTCTCGATGCGCGTCGGTCATATGCAGACTGTCTATCAACTGATTGACCTCCAGCGTAATCGGCGCAGTCACGCGCACCTGCTGCAAGATAGCGGGCAAATGGCTGTCCTTAAAAGTCAGCTCGCCTCTGATCGCATCGTAGTGCTTGTCAAAGGTGCCGCCCGTGACGATGATCCTATACATGCGTTTGATTATCGCGCGTAGCTTGATTCACCCGCGCCAGCGCCGCCGCGAGATCGAGCGTACCCTCATACAGCGCCTTGCCAACGATGACGCCGCACACACCGCGCGGCGCATATAGCAACAGCTCATCAATATCGCGCATGTCGCGCGCGCCGCCGGATGCGATCACGTTGAGATCGGTGCATTGCGCGAGCGCGGCGGTCATCTCAGCCGCGACGCCGCTCAGCATGCCATCGCGCCCGACCTCTGTGTAGAGCGCATAGCGCACGCCCATGTCATACATTTGCGCACCGACATCTATCGCTCGTTGCTGTGAATCGGTCTGCCAGCCGCGCGTGACGATCATGCCATCGCGCGAGTCGAGTCCGACCACAACGCGCTCAGCGCCATAACGCGCAATCGTTTGTTCGACGAGTTGCGGATTTTCAATCGCGGCTGTGCCGATCACCACCCGATTCACCCCCGCATCAAACGCCGCCGCGATATCAGCCATCGTGCGCAGCCCGCCACCAAATTGGATCGGCACCTTGATGCTCTGCGCAATCTGCGCCAGCGCGGCGCGGTTCGTGCGTCCGCCTGTCGCATCACCAAACGCGCCATCCAGATTGACGATATGCACCCAGCGCGCACCTGCGTCACGCCAGCGCTGTGCTCTGAGAATGGGATCGTGCGCATAGGTGGTTTGCTGTTGCGGGTCGCCCTGTCGCAGGCGCACCACCTGCCCTCCGCGCAAGTCAATCGCCGGAAAGATGTCGAATGAAGTCATATTTTGTCTCGGTTAAATAATGTAGCTTAGTCATTCCGAGCGACGCATGAAATGCGTAAGCGAGGAATCATTGTGACATTACGTTTGAGGGATTCCTCACTACGTTCGGAATGACTGACCCAAACAAAAACACGGCGCCATGTGCATGACGCCGTGTCTATGTGATGCCGAAGGTGGGAATCGAACCCACAAACCCGAAGGTACGCGATTTTGAGTC
>CAZVQE010000316.1:0-3113 GCA_964628875.1 uncultured Anaerolineae bacterium | reverse complement strand
CCATACGCTCTTCATCCCTGTCGTTCTATATTCACCTTAGTTCTTCACTGTTTCTTGCAACTGATGTTTATGGCACAAAGTATCAAAACTTTGCGCCTTGTATGATTTGAGCAATATAGAGTCTGTTGCTCTACGAGCGATGCGCGCGATACCAGTCAATCGTGGCTTTGAGCCCTTCACGGAAATCAGTCCGCGCAGTGAAGCCAAACATTTGCTTGGCACGCGTCGTGTCCAGACAACGGCGTGGCTGACCGTCAGGCTTGCTGCTGTCCCAGCGTAGTTCGCCCTTGAATCCAGTCAGCTCGGCAATGAGCGTAATTAACTCGCGGATGGTAATTTCACGTTGCGCGCCGATATTGATCGGCAGTACTTCCTCGTGTGATGAGTTGCCGAGCTTTTCGCCTGCGAGCAAGATGCCATGCGCCGCGTCGTCCATATAGATAAATTCGCGTGACGCCGATCCCGTGCCCCACACATCAATGCGTTCTGCGTTGGCGTCCACTGCGTCTACGCATTTTTTGATGAGCGCTGGGATGACGTGCGAAGACGCGGGGTCAAAGTTGTCGCCCGGCCCATACAGATTCACCGGCAACAAATACACACCCTTAAAGCCATATTGCTGTTGATACGACTGCAGTTGCACCAGCAAGGCTTTTTTGGCGATGCCATAGGGCGCGTTGGTCTCCTCAGGATAGCCGTTCCAAATTTCGTCCTCATGAAATGGCACGGGCGTAAATTTTGGATAAGCGCAGACTGTGCCGACGCACACAAACTTTTCGATGCCGACTTGGCGACCGACCTCGATCATCTGAGTGCCCATCATCAGATTGTCGTAAAAAAACTTGCCCGGATTTTCGCGGTTGGCGCCGATACCGCCTACGACCGCCGCAAGATGCACCACCACAATCGGGTGCTTCATCGTGGGGCGACCGGCTGAGGCGTAGAGCCGCTTGACTGCGTCCATCTGCGTCAGGTCAAACTCACGACTGCGCGGCACGATGATATCTTCGCAGCCGCTCTTGCGCAATTGCTTGACTACATTTGAGCCTAAAAATCCAGCTCCACCTGTGACGATCACGGTTTTATTTGTCCAATAGCTCATGTTAGATTACCTGTAAATCATAGTCGCACAGTGCGTGATTTCTTGCATCGTCTATTCTTCCCATGACTCGGCGTACATCATGCTGACTTGGTCACGTGCAAAGCTCATGAGTTCCTGACCCGCCGCGCGCCCTTGCACGCTATTGAGTGCATTCACCAAGGTGGCGTAATCCTCAAAATACAACTCTTGGATCATGTGATACGGCGCAGGTCCGCGCGGCGCACCGATCGAGCGCGCCAGCGTGGCACGCTTGAGGTTGGGAATTTGATTGACGAGCGGCACATATCGCTGCGAAAACATATTCTCAAAAGACTCGAACTCTGCGTCCGAAATTTGTTTTACGAAAATAATCAGTTTGACCATTACAGTTTTTTAACCGCCAATTTCACTCATGATGCGATTCATCGGAATCACACCGTGCGCCAGATCATGTCCCCACGGCTTGCGCCAGATCGCCGCGCGAATCAGCTCGACCAAATCATCGCTGCGTGCACCGCGCCGCACAGGCGTCTTGAGATCAAGCTCACCGTCTTTGAGCAGACACAGCCGCAACGTGCCATCCGCTGTGAGCCGCACGCGATTGCAATTTGCACAAAATGGCGCGGTGACCGGGCTGATGAATCCAACTGTACCGCGCGCATTGGGCAGACGATACATACGCGCCTCGCCATCGAGATTGCCGTCGTTTTCGATGTGCAGTTTGCCGAGCGCGGCTTCGATACGCTGCATCATCTCTTGAGTCGTGACAATCGAAGCCTGCTGAAACTCAGCTACATCCGCAAATGGCATGACCTCGATAAATCGAAATTGCCAATCGTGCTCAATCGTCAGCCGCGCAAGATCAACCACGTCTTCTTCGTTGTAGCCACGAATGACCACGGCATTAAGTTTGATCGGCAGCAAGCCCGCCGCCTCAGACGCGCGGATGCCATTCCACACATCCGTGACATTGCCCCAGCGCGTGATGCGCTTGAATTTTGCCGCGTCGAGTGTGTCAATGCTGATATTGACGCGATTCATGCCCGCGTCGTGCAGCGGCTGCGCCAACCGCGCGAGCTTGATGCCATTGGTGGTCATGGCAATCTCGCGCGCATTTGGCAAGGCTTTGATCTCACGCACGATGTCTACCAAGCCCGGGCGCACTGTTGGCTCGCCGCCGGTCAGCCGATATTTGTCAAAGCCGAGCGCATCCATCGCCCGCAGCACCGTCACAAACTCTGCATCGGTCAATAGCTCATCGGTCTGCCGAAAAACCATGTGCTCAGGCATGCAATACACGCAGCGCAAATTGCAACGGTCGGTCAGCGAGACGCGCAGATAGTGGATATGCCGTCCAAATGAGTCTAGTGCGCGCGCGGGCGTTGACGCCATAGCGGCTTGTGTAGATCCAGACGGAGACACATTCTCAAAGCTCATGTCTATGACTCCACCAAAACGCGCTTGATGATGGGTCCGCCCACCTCAAACTCGATGCGGTACTCCTGATACACGTTGTCGTTATTGATCATCTCGATCAGCGCCAACATTGGCGTGCCTAATGGCAACTGCGGCAGCCACATCGTCGGCGATGGGCGCCGCTCGAGCGTGCCGACGACCGAGACGTGCCGCGCCACAACGCCATCGGGTTTGACCAAACTGACATCCATCGCCGGAAACTGGCGGAATGGCGTAAGCCCCAACTCAATCGTCACGCGCGTGCCATCGGGCCATGGCATGACGCGGTAATCTGTAATGAGCACCTCATCAGCCGGAATCTGCGAGAGTGGCGCGCCACGACTTGGCTCATACAACGGAATATCTTGCGACACAATAGTTCCTTTCACGCCTCGAGGGCGTGCGCAAGTATATAGCAGCACTTGCTGATGACGGGATGAGCGTGCCACATTTCCAAATGGAAATCTGGCGGCAATGCAGAAGTTACTGCGGCAAGCGACAACTGAGCAACGGAGGAGCAATGTTCAAAATTCTATTTTCCATTTTCACAGGCACGCTCGCCAGTCTCTGGCTAATG
>CAZVQE010000315.1:0-3125 GCA_964628875.1 uncultured Anaerolineae bacterium | reverse complement strand
CATACCGCATTTGACTTTTTGCAGGGCAACGAAGAATACAAATACAAACTTGGCGGCGTGGACAAAAAAGTGCTAAAAGTTGTAGTCAGTCGTAAATAGCATAAAGTCATTTCGAGCGAAGCAAGAAATCTTTGAATGTTACTTTTGTGAGATTTCTCGTCGTCACATTTCATTTGTTGCTCAACTTGCCGACCCAATCAATCTCAATATTTGCGCGTCCGAGCCGCTCCATGAGCTCGCCCGCGTGTTGCTGGATGTGGCGGATGCTATAAATCTGCAACTCCAACTTGCCAAACGGCAACCACCCAAAGCCTGACGCCGCGTCGAAGTTAAGCCGTTGTGTTTGTTCATCTACTTGCGCGTCACAAAAATCAACATATTCAAGCACATCGGTTTTGTCATACGGCGCGCCGATGTGTGGCGCTCTGTGCGGAGGAAACGGCAATTGCCCGATGAATTGATATTCGTCACGATGTTTGTGCCACACGGTAAAAGTGCTCTCACTCTCTTGCAAATACAGATGCGTATAAAACAACGCGTGATACGCCAAGTGCCAAAATTTCACTTTGTCCTCTGCGCGATTCCACAGCGCGTCGGGACATTTATTTATTGATTGACGCAGCATTTCGAGCGCTGCGTGATATTGCGAGGCGATGACATTCTTGACATCCATAGTTAGATTTTATTACGCAGCATTGCGTTTGCGCCTGCCATTTAGAATTGCGCTTCGATGAGCAACGCTTTGACCTTCAACCAATTTCTTGAGCAGTCATGTGTCCAGCGCAACAGCCTGTTGTGCGTCGGGCTAGACCCGCGTGCCGACACTGCGCAGCAAGCGCTCGCCGAATGCATTCGCATCGTAGATGCCACGCGCGATGTCGCGGCTGTGTATAAGCCAAATGCCGCGTTCTTTGAGGTGTTTGGGGCAGAGGGCGTCGCCGCACTGCACAAACTCATTCAACACATCGGCAATGACACGCCGATCATCCTCGACGCTAAGCGTGGCGACATCGCGGATACATCTGCGAGCTATGCGCAAGCCGCGTTTGATGTGTTAGGCGCACACTCAATTACGCTCAGCCCATATCTCGGCGGCGAAGGTCTGCAACCGTTTATCAGTCGCCCACAATTTGGCGCGTTTGTCGTGTGCAAGTCGTCCAACCCGGGCGCGGATGAATTTCAAAATGTGCGTGTATCTGCTGACGCCAACGAACTGACGCTGCATGAGTATGTGGCGCAACGCGCGCAACTCTGGAATGTCAATGACAACATTGGCTTAGTCGTCGGCGCGACCGATCCGAGTGCGGTGGCGCGTGTGCGGGCTGTGGCGCCAACGATGTGGTTTTTGATTCCGGGCGTTGGCGCACAAGGCGGCTCGCTCGGGGCGTCTTTGCGCGCGGGGTTGCGTGCCGACGGAGCAGGGCTGCTCATCAACGCATCTCGCAGCATCGCCAAAGCAAATGATTCACGCGCGGAAGCCATTCGCCTGCGTGATGAAATAAACACGCTGCGAAAATCAATTCACAAAAACACAAATGCGCCAACTGACATCGAACAACTTGCCACAGACCTGACCTCGATTGGCGCGGTCAAGTTTGGCGAATTTAAAACCAAGAGCGGGGTGATGTCGCCGATCTATATTGATTTGCGTTTGCTAGTGAGTGCGCCGCGTGTGCTGGCGAATGTGGCTCGCCTGTATGCTAAGCGCATCGCCACACTGTCATTTGATCGCCTCGCGGGTGTGCCTTACGCGGCGTTGCCGATTGCGACTGCCGTGTCATTGCACATGAATCGCGCGATGATCTACCCGCGCAAAGAAGCCAAAGAATATGGCACGCGCGCCGCCATCGAAGGCGCATATACCGCTGGCGAGCGCGTCATCGTCATTGACGACCTCATCACAAATGGCGAGAGCAAATTTGAGGCGATTGATAAATTGACCTCTGCTGGATTGCAAGTGCGCGATGTCGCCGTGCTGATTGATCGCAGCAAAAACGGCGCGACTGTGTTGGCGTCGCGTGGCTATGCATTGCATGCGGTGGCGACCTTGCCACAGTTGCTCGATGCGTGGGAGCGACTCGGCACGATATCGCCGCAACAAAAACAAATCGTGCTTGATTTTCTAGCGGCATAAGAAGTGTCATTCTGAGGAGCGCGACGAAGAATCTCTTCTGACATGTCAGAGATTCTTCACTGCGCTTTGCTACGTTCAGAATGACATATGACAACCTGTCATGTATTCACTCGTTCGCCCTTTGCTATTTAAGCTTGATCCGGAGCGTGCGCACAATCTGTCGCTTGCTGCGTTGCAATGGCTTGGTCGGTTGTCGCTCCTTCGCCGCGCCATTCAACACAGCAACACCGTCACCGATGCGCGACTGACGACGCAAGCATTTGGACTCACTTTTCAAAATCCAATTGGTCTCGCGGCAGGCTACGACAAAAACGGCGTTGCCATCAACGGCTTAGCTGCGCTTGGCTTCGGACATCTTGAGATCGGCACGCTGACTACAAACGCGCAGAGCGGTAACTCGCAACCGCGATTGCATCGTGTCGTCGAGCGCGAAGGCATCATCAACAGTCTAGGATTTCCAAACGCGGGCGTCGAGGCATTTGTGCGGCGCAGCCAATATTTGTTGCGACCCGACACGCGCCGTCCTGTGATCGGCATCAACATCGGTAAGAGCAAAACGACCGCGCTCGAAGCCGCCGCCGATGAATACGTGCATCTGCTCGCGCGCGTGTATGACTTTGCGGATTACATTTGCATCAACATCAGCAGCCCAAACACAATCGGGTTGCGTCAGTTGCAGGCGCGCGCATTTATCGAGCAGCTTTTGTCTGCGGTGAATGGCGCTCGCAGCGTGCAGACACGCGATGGCAAAAAACGTAAACCGATACTTGTCAAGATTGCGCCCGATCTCACTGACGCCGAGCTGGATGACGCCCTCGCAGCGATCACAGGCGCGCAGATGGACGGCGTGATTGCCACCAACACAACCATCCGCCGCGATGGCATCCCCGAGCGCTATCAAGGTGTTGCGGGCGGATTGAGCGGCGCGCCGCTACGCGATCTCTCGACCGACATGATCCGCCGTATCGCGCAACGCACGCATGGGCGGTTG
>CAZVQE010000314.1:0-3135 GCA_964628875.1 uncultured Anaerolineae bacterium | reverse complement strand
GCACCAAGCGATTTGAAATAAGTTTGAAGTAATTTTGTGCGAGCCGGACCCACACCGCGCACACGCGTAAACGCAAGATAGTAAGGCAGGTCACTCGAGGCTCGCTTTGTCATAGTCCATCTGGCACGCGCACGATCATACGCTTGTGCGGGATATCCAAAGTCAATATCACGCTCTCTATGGCAGGCAACAACAATTCTTTCTGATCGGTTTTTTTGATGACATACACATCGTTGCTGCCTGTGCCCATCACTTCGACGACATCGCCGATCAATATCTCGCCTTCGTTGTAGACTCGCGCGCCGATAAGTTCATGTGCGTAGTATTCACCCTCGTCGCGCTGAGGCAAATCGGACTCCAGCACATACACGCGCGCGCCACGCAGCGACTCGGCGTCGTTGCGCGTTAGCACATGCTCTAGCGTCAGCAGCGCGGCTCCTTGATGTATGCGGCATCGCAAAATCTTGCGTGGCGTGCTGTCCTCATTCAAAAACACATGCGTCAGATCGCACACAGCATCTGCATACTCAGGAGTTAGATTGACTTTGACCTCGCCGTGAATGCTATGCGGTCTGACGATCTTGCCAAGCAATAATTTGCGCGTTTTTGCGTTCTTCATTTACAGATAAAAAAAGACGAGCCGTGAGACTCGTCTTTTTACATTGTTTAGCGTATGCTTCACATGATTTTGAGGATCGTCTGACGACGTCCGCGCCCATCTTGTTCGTGCGCACAATCCATCAGCGTGCGTATGGCATTGGCAATCTTGCCTTCGCGTCCAATCACGCGACCCGTTTCGCCCTCAGCGACGTACAGATGCAAGATGTTTGCGTTGCGATCCCGATACTGCTCAATGCTGACAGCCTCAGGATCATCCACGAGTCCTTTTGCTAGATATTCAATCAGGTCTTTCATGCGAATATGCTATCGAGCGCGTTTTATTCTTTCTTCTTCTTGAAAGGCGTCGTGCGTTTTTGGGCGACACGTCCTACGCGCGTGCGCATGTCGGTTGCAGCCACTGCTGCGTTTTGGGCGCTGGTGGCTTCGGCCGCAAGCGTCTCTTGAGGCTCGCCTTGCTTGAGTCGCTCAAAGCGACCCATAGTTCCGGCTTTTTTGAGCAACTGAGCCACCGAATCACTTGGCTGTGCGCCAACGCGCAACCAATGCCAAGCGCGAGGCTCATCAACGAGGATGCTCTCAGGCTTTGTGCGCGGATTGTATGTGCCAATAACCTCAACAAAAGCGCCATCGCGTGGCGACTCTTTGTCGGCGACAACTATTCGATAAAAGGGTTGTTTCTTTGACCCCATGCGACGTAAACGAATTCGAACCATTAATTCTCCCTAACTTTTCTACTCAAATTTCCTTTGAATTTTCAGCTACCTATTTTAACTCATTTATGGAGATTTTGTTGCCGTAGCAACGATAGGCAATGGCTGACCAGGCAATTCGCGGGTGGGCAACTCATGCGGCAAAGTTGGGGCAACCTCTGGAGTGGCAGTAACAGTTGGCGAAGGAGTGGCGGACTGAGTCGCCGTGACGCTTGGCGTTGTCGTCTGCGTTGTGGTGGCAGTCTGCGATATTTGCGCGGTGGGTGTCAATGTAGGTGTCAGCGTTTGCGTCTGTGATGCTGTGAGTGAATTGGTCGGCTTTGGCGATGCAGTTGTCGTTGGTGCGACATTTGTATTCGCGGGCTTTGCTGTTGCACTTGGCGGCACAAATTGTGTCGGAAGCTGTCCCAATGTTGGCGAACTGACTGGCTTAGCCGTGGCGATAGGCGTGTTTGTCGGTGCGACGCGATCCTGTGGGCGGATAGCATATAGCAACCCGCCAATGACGTAGCACGGCAGCGTCAGCAAGATGATGCCAATGAGTAGACTGTAAGCGGTGCGGCGTTGAGCGATCCGTTCTGAAAAATCTTGCATGCAAACTTCTAATAAACTTTATTTATCATACCAATGAGTTATTAGGCGCAGTCAAAAGGAATTGACACTCTAGCGCGATTAATTTTATGAGAGGAGTTTTATTTCGATGGGAAGCATTATTTCTGCATTTGGTTTAGCGGGCGCGGCAGGGCTAAATGCCTACATTCCGTTGCTCATCGTTGCGTTATTGGGGCGATTTGGTTTGCTACAGCTCAGTTCACCGTTTGACATGCTCACCAGTTGGTGGTCAATCGGCTCGTTAGCTGTACTGTTTGTCATCGAGTTTGCCGTTGACAAAATCCCCGGCGCAGATCATGTGAATGATGTCGTGCAAACTTTTGTGCGCCCTGCTGCGGGCGCAGTGTTATTTGCAGCAAATTCAGGCGTGATCTCACAGACCGACCCAACGTTGTCATTTGTAGCTGGCTTGGTGGTTGCGCTTGGCGTACATGGCACCAAAGCCGCCGTGCGTCCAGTTGTCAACGCAACGACGATGGGCGTCGGCGCGCCAATCGTTAGCGTGATCGAGGATGTCACATCGCTGACGGCTTCGTTCTTGGCTATTTTCTTGCCGGCGATTTTCTTGTTGTTCGTAGTGTTTGTGGCGTATGTCGTCTATCGCATTTGGCGGCGCGTCAAAAACTCACGGCTCAGTCGCGCCTAACGCGCGCGATTGAGTCTGCAAGACACAAGAGGCGAGTGATACACTCGCCTCGTTTTATTTATGAATCGCTTGTCGCGCCGCGAACGCCTTACACTGATTTTGATTTTGTTGGTAGGTGCGTTCTTTCGTTGGCGTGAGATCGGTGTCGTCCCAAATGGTTTTTATCACGATGAGGCGTATTACGCGCTGGATGCGCTTGACATATTGCGCGGCAAGTTTGCATTATTTTTTGCCGCAAATAATGGACGCGAAGCCCTATTTATTTATTGGCTCGCGCCATTTATCGCGGCGTTTGGACGAACTGTTTTTGCAGCGCGCCTTGCATCGTCGTTCATCGGCGTCTTGACATTGCCCGCGATTTATTTCTGCGCACGCGAGCTGTTTTCTAAGCGCGTGGCAATCTTAGCTGCTGCCATTTTGTCTATCAACTTTTGGCATGTAGCTTTGAGCCGGGTAACTTTTCGCGCGATTACGTTGCCTCTTGTGTTGTGTATGGCAATTGGACTGTGCGCAGTGGCGATTCGTACGCGATCGCGCCGTTTGCAA
>CAZVQE010000313.1:0-3140 GCA_964628875.1 uncultured Anaerolineae bacterium | reverse complement strand
TGGCGTCGCGCGCCAACAACGTGCGCGTGATGAGTATCTTTTCGGAGACGCTCGGTGTCATCGTTGCGGGTGAATTGCGTCAGGCGTTTACTGATTGGTCGCTGCGCCATACGCGCGAGGACTATGAGCAACGCATTTACGCCAAGACGGCTTCGATGTTTGTGTTGGCGGCAACGGCGGCGGGCGTGCTGAGCGGCGCAAGCGAAAATCACATTGTGGCGCTCGGCGAATATGGCAAACAACTCGGCAACGCATTTCAAGTCATTGATGACATTCTCGATTTCACGGCGGATGCGCAGCAGCTCGGCAAACCCGTAGGCGGCGACATTCGGCGTGGGTTGATTACATTGCCGGTGATTTGCTATCTTGACACACATCCTGAGGATCACGACATGCAGTGTGCGCTGCAGGGCAATTGCAAACCAAAAGAATACGATGCAATCATTGCTAAGATTCGCAGCAGCGACGCCATCGGACTGGCGCACAGCGAAGCTAAGCTCATCGCGCATAAAGCCAAATGCGCGCTTGAGATTTTCCCTGACAGCCCTTATCGGTCTGCGTTGCTCGATTTGTGCGATTACACAGTTGATCGCAAGCTGTAAACGCACGTGATTCATATTCTCATCGTCAGTTGGAATGTGCGCGAATTGTTGCGCAAGTGTCTGACTTCGCTTGAGCGCTATCCCTCTACGACGCATGCGCAGCAAATCATCGTCGTAGATAACGCATCATCAGACGACACACCGCGCATGCTGCGAGAGCAATTCACACTGACGCATGTGCTGGCTAATGAAAATAATCGCGGATTTACGGGTGGCAACAACGATGGCTTGGCGCTGTCGGCGCAGCTCACGCCCGCAGCCGACTATGTACTGTTGCTCAATCCTGACACAGAGGTGACGCCTGACGCACTCGACACCCTCGCGCGTTACATGGATGTGCATTCGGATGTTGGCGTGGTTGCGCCGCGTTTGCTGTATGCCGATGGCTCACCACAATCTTCGCGGCGGCGATTCCCCACACTCATGACGGCGATGTTTGAGAGCACTTGGCTACAGGGAATTGCGCCGCAAGCCGTGCTGGATCACTACTACGCGCGCGACTTGCGCGACGACGAAATCAATGACGTGGATTGGGTGGTTGGCGCGGCGATGTTTGTGCGCGCGAGCGCCATTCGCCAGATCGGCGCCCTCGACGAAAAAAACTTTTTCATGTACTCCGAAGAGTTGGATTGGTGCCGTCGTATGAAGCAAGCCGGTTGGCGCGTCGTGTGGAATCCAAATGCAACAGTCATCCATCACGAAGGCAAGAGTAGCGAGCAAGCCTCGGCGCGCCGCATGCAATATTTCAACACAAGCAAGGTGCGCTACTTTCGCAAGCACCATGGCGCAGTGCGCGCTAATTTGTTGCGCTTTACTCTGATGGCGCAGTTTGTATGGCAATGGCTCAAGGAGGCGGCAAAATCTGCGCTCGGTCACCGGCGTGCGATGCGCCAAGAGCGCATGCAGGCATATCAGCAAGTCATTCGCGCGTTAGCTCGTGCGTAATCTTAATCATGAATAGACATATTTCACTCAACATTAGTTACAACACCCGCGATGCCAGCGGCTATCGCACGCGCGACGGTCGCGCGATGCGGCGCGGCGTGTTATTTCGTAGCGACAGCCTGCACGCTCTGGATGCCATTAGCCAAGATAGACTGATGAGCTACAACATTGCCACGATGGTTGATTTGCGCACAGGCACAGAGGTCAAACAACAACCGAGTCCATTTGCAGATGACCTACGCACAAACTATCAACATTTGCCGGTTTTTCAAGAGTATGAGGCGCAGATGCCGCCAACATTGCAGGCAGTCTATGATCGTATTTTGAATTCGCATGACAACATGCGCACAATATTTGAGCGGTTGGCGCAACCCAATGCGTTTCCGGCTTTGGTGCATTGTGTCGTTGGCAAAGATCGCACAGGCGCGGTAATTGCGCTGCTGCAAATGTTGTGCGATGTGCATGACAGCGACATCATCGCTGACTATGTGGCGACCGAGACCTATCTCGAGCCATTACGTGTGATCCTGCGCGCGCAGATGGCGCAGGCGGGCGCGGACCTGAATCACTATGAGAAATTGTTGAAGTGTCCGCCCGAACAGATCGAATATGTCATCTCAGCGGTGCGCAATGGTTATGGCGGTAGCGCAGCCTATTTGAGGCGCATTGGGTTGAGCGATGCGCAAATTGATGCTATTCGCACCGCGCTCATGGAATAAAGTTATAGGGGCAGATTTCAAACCTGCCCCTACACAAAACTACGCAAACAACCCTTCAATTGACAGGTATCGCTCACCAGTGTCATAGCAGAATGTCAATATGCGTGAGCCCGCAGGCAGCTCGGGCAATTTCTTTGCAATCGCCGCGAGCGATGCGCCAGACGAGATACCAACGAAGATGCCTTCTTCTTTTGCGCTGCGTGTTGCCATCTCAAACGCTTCTTCTTTTGTGATGGTTATCACGCCATCTAAAATCTCACGATGCAAGTTGGCTGGAATGAATCCAGCGCCAATTCCCTGAATCGGATGTGGCGATGGAGCGCCACCGCTAATCACGGGCGATGCGGCTGGCTCAACCGCAAACACTTTGAGCTTGGGGAATTTTTGCTTCAGCACTTCGGCGGTGCCCGTGATGTGACCGCCCGTGCCAACACCGGTAATCAACACATCAATGCCATCAGGAAAATCGCGCAAAATTTCTTGCGCAGTAGTGCGTTGATGCACGGCGATATTGGCAGGGTTTTCAAATTGCTGTGGAATCCATGCGTTTGGCAATGTCGCTTTGAGTTCTTCAGCGCGCGCGATGGCACCTTTCATGCCCTTTTCGCGTGGCGTGAGATCGAGCTGCGCGCCATAGGCAGCCATCAGCCGCCGACGCTCGATTGACATTGACTCGGGCATGGTGAGAATGAGTTTGTAGCCTTTGACCGCCGCCACCATCGCCAAGCCGATGCCGGTGTTGCCGCTCGTCGGCTCAATGATGACCGTATCTTTGTTGATGATGCCGCGTTGCTCGGCGTCTTCGATCATCGCCAATGCAATACGATCCTTGATGCTGCCACCCGGATTGGCGCGCTCGGCTTTCATCCACACT
>CAZVQE010000312.1:1940-3152 GCA_964628875.1 uncultured Anaerolineae bacterium | reverse complement strand
TCATGCTCGAGGTCATCGCCAAATACGAAGGCATGGGACCCAAAGCGAAATAGAGATTTCTGATGCGTAGGGGCGGCTCGCGAGCCGCCCCTACGTTTGTTTTTTTTGTTTGATTCAGGCACACAGACAGATTCCGTTTGCCGTTACTACCGATACCCCTGCGCCTGTAAATTAAACAGCCGCGCATACGTGCCGCCCTGCGCGAGTAATGCTTCGTGCGAACCTTGCTCGGTGATAGTGCCATTCTCCAGCACCACGATCTGATCTGCCATGCGCACCGTGCTAAAGCGGTGACTGATGAGGATGGCGATCTTGCCCGCCGTCAGCCCTCTGAATCGTTGAAAAATTTCGTATTCGCGTTCGGCGTCGAGCGCGGCGGTCGGCTCGTCCAGCACCAACACGGCGCTGTCGCGCATAAAGGCGCGCCCGAGCGCGATCTTTTGCCATTGCCCGCCCGATAGCTCGCTGCCGCGCTCAAACCAACGCCCGAGCATCGTGTCATAGCGCTTTGGCAACGTGTCAATCACCTCATCTGCGCCGCCGCGCTCAGCCGCGTTGAGGATGCGCTTCTCGTCGTCGAGTGCGTTTACTTGTCCGAAGCCGATGTTTTCGCGCGCGGTGGTCTGATAGCGCACAAAATCTTGAAAGATCACGCCGATGTTTTGGCGCAGATCATCGAGGTCGTACTCGCGCAGGTCCACGCCGTCGAGGAGAATCTGACCCTCAGTCGGGTCATACAGTCGCGTTAACAACTTGATCAGCGTGGTTTTGCCGGCGCCGTTGAGCCCGACGAGGGCGAGCTTTTCACTCGGGGCGATGCGCAGATTGACATTGCGCAGGGCGTAGCTGTCCTTGCCAAAGTATTTGAATGACACGCCGCGAAACTCGATGCCTTGCTTAATCGGGCGTGGCACGCGTTTGGTGCTGCCTGCTTTCATTTGTGGCTGTAGCTCAAGGAAGCCAAACAAATTGGTCATAAACAAACCGCTTTCATACAGCCGGTTCACGTTATAAAACATACCTTGAATGACGCCCATCGCCGAGCGACACAGCGAGATAAACATCGTCATGTCGCCGATGGAGATCGCGCGCGTGATCGTGCGATAGGCGATATATGCAAATGACAAATAAAACGACACGTTGCTCAGCAAACCAAACCCGACGCTGATGCCGCTGTTGCGCACGGCCAGCCGCGTGTCCTCGCGGTAAAAC
>CAZVQE010000312.1:0-1840 GCA_964628875.1 uncultured Anaerolineae bacterium | reverse complement strand
CCCGACGCTGATGCCGCTGTTGCGCACGGCCAGCCGCGTGTCCTCGCGGTAAAACCGCCAAAAGAACTCTTGATAACGCTTGAGCAGCAATTCACCCAAGCCAAACAACTTGACCTCTTTGGCGCTCTCGTCCACCGTCAGCAGATGCTCCAGATAATTCATGCGTCGCGCTTCGGGCGCGCGCCATGAGAGCAGCCGAAAGCGCAATTCGCTAAAACGCGACGACGCCAGAAACGCCGGCACCGTTGCCGCAAACAACAGCAACGTGATCCACGGACTGAGCCGTGCGAGCAACACGATAAACGAGGTGAGCGAGACAACATTGCGCACGACTTGAAAACCCGTATTCATGATGTCCAGCGCGCGAAAGTCAGCCTCGCGGCGCGCGTTTTGCAGCTTGTCGTAAAACTGCGCATCCTCAAAATAATGCAGATCGAGCGCGAGCGCCTTGCGGATGATGGCGGTGTTGATCGTATTGCTGAGTCGCGCGTGCAGCACATGCTCAAGCAGCGTGTCAACCTGCGACAGCACCGAGCTGGCGGTGATGATGCCAAACTCGAGCAGCAGATACGGTGCGATGGGTTGGATGACATTGAGAATTTGTGTCGCGCTGAGGTCACTGAGTGTAGGGAGCGTCGCTTGCGTTGAGATCAGATTCACCACCGCATCAATGATGAGCTTGCTGACCCACGCCTGCGCCGCTGGCACGAGCGCCGTGATCAGTGCGACCAACCCCATACCAATCGCCGCCGCCGGATGCGCCTGCCACACCAACGCAAATGAGCGTGGCACGTTGCGCATGGCGACTTTGATTTGTTGTAATCGCTCGCGCAGCGTTAAGTTTTTTTTCGACTCTTCAGGGGGCATTCGCCGCATTCGCATGATCGAACTATACAGGCAGGAGTCAGAGATCGGGGGTCAGGAGTCAGTGATGAGCAATGAATGACAAGTTCCCAGTTCCCAGTCAGCTTGTCACCCCGTCATCCGTTCTTCCGCTCCTCCCTTCACCCCGACCTCTCCGCCACAGCCTTGCGCACGGCGGGCGCGACGACGGTGCCATATAGCTCAATCGCGCGCAGCATCTTTTTGTGATCCATGCTGCTGAGACCGAGCTTGAGCAAAAAGCGATGATGCCCGAAGATTTTGTGCTGAAACAAAATTTTTTCGATGACTTGATCGGGTGTGCCAACAAAATCCGAGCCGCGCAGCGTGCGCGCAAAGTCATATTGCTGACGTGTGATGGGCTGCCAGCCGCGCTCGCGCCCGATTTTATTCATCATCTGCATATAGCCCGGATAGTAGTCATCGGCGGCTTGCGACTCAGTGTCGGCGATAAAGCCGTGTGAATTAATGCTGAGGCGCAATTCAGCCAGATCATGCCCCGCGTCTTGCCACGCCTCACGATACAGATGCGCAAATGGCGCAAATCGCTCAGGCATGCCGCCGATGATCGCCAGCGCCATCGGTAACTTTAGACGCGCGGCGCGCACGGCGGACTCGGGCGTGCCACCGACTGCGATCCACACCGGCAGTGGCGATTGCATCGGACGCGGATAGATGCCGAGATTGTCCATCGAAGGGCGATGCACGCCGTCCCACGTGATGTGCTCGCTGTCGCGTAGCTTGAGCAGGAGTTCGAGCTTCTCAGCAAAGAGCGCGTCGTAGTCGTGCAAATCGTAGCCAAACAACGGGAACGATTCGATAAAAGAACCGCGCCCAGCCATGATCTCGGCGCGCCCATGTGAGAGCAGATCGAGCGTGGCAAATTGCTGAAACACGCGCACGGGATCGTCCGAACTCAACACGGTCACAGCCGTGCTGAGTTTGATGCGCTTTGTGC
>CAZVQE010000311.1:0-3189 GCA_964628875.1 uncultured Anaerolineae bacterium | reverse complement strand
GCGTGCCGTTCTTCGATCGGGATCAAATTCCCCGACGCCAAAGTCATATCTATCGAGCTGAGCGGCGCGCTGACGTAAAACGGCACACCAAACTCCTTTGCCAGCACCGCCACGCCAAGCGTGCCGATCTTATTTGCAAAGTCGCCGTTGGCAGCCACGCGGTCGGTGCCGACGATTACGCCTTGCACCTTGCCTTGTGACATGACGCTCGCCGCCATGTTGTCTGTGATCAGCGTGACCGGCACGCCGTTGCGTTGCAGCTCCCACGCGGTCAGACGCGCGCCTTGCAGTAGCGGGCGCGTCTCATCTGCAAAGACATGCACGCGCTTGCCGTGCGATTGCGCCACATAAAACGCCGCGACGGCTGTGCCCCATTGCGCCGTCGCCAGCCCGCCCGCGTTGCAATGCGTCAGCCAGCTCTCGCCGTCTTTGATGAGTTGCGCGCCGTACTCGCCGAGCGCGCGACATACGGTGTTGTCCTCCTCGATCATGTGAATGGCGTGTTGCAGTAAATGTGTTTTCATCTGCGACACGGTTTTGTGTTGTGCCACATCATCAGCCGCCATCTGTTTGATGCGGTCGAGCGCCCAAAACAGATTGACCGCCGTCGGGCGCGAGGTCGCAAAGTACGCCGCGCTGTCATTGACCTCGCGCAAAAATGTAGTGCTGTCAGATGCCAGCGAGCCGCGCACGCCGAGATACACACCAAACGCCGCGGCGATGCCAATCGCTGGCGCGCCGCGCACACGCAACATCTTGATGGCTTCCCACATTGTGGGCGCATCGTTGAGGTCGAGGTAATGCAGCTCGGTCGGCAGCAGCGTCTGATCAATGATGCGACATACGCCGCTTTCATCGCCGAGCCATTCAATTGTTTTGATCGGGTTCATGCGCTACGCATTGTAAATGTGGCTGACAGCTATCAGCTAACGGCTAAAATGTGGCTCATGGATCGTGTGTTGAGCATTGGCGTTGCCATCATCACGTCGGCGGCGTTGGTCGCCACGACAACGCCGTTGGGCGGCTCGGTCGTTGAGAGTCTGCGCAATGTGCAGATGCCAAAGATCACGCTGCCATCAGTGCAGCTGCCGCAATTGGGATCAACTGCTGCCGCGCCCGCTGCAACCAAATCGCCAAATGCAACTGTCGGCACAACGACATCCATTACACCGACGCGGGCGACCGCGCCGCAACCCAGCGCCAGCAAATCACTCGCGCTCAAGCCATCGGCAAACTTGTCGCCGATCACCGATCAAACGCCATTCACAAAGCTCATCCCTGACAGCGAGCTGGTCAATAGTCCATCGGCAGTCGGCTTTAACATCAAGAGCTATCTTGATGGGCGCGGTGGATACGCCAACCGCTATACCGAAAAGGTGTGGTGGGGCGAGACACTGACTGCCGCGCAAATTATTCAGCGTGTGTCAGAGCAATTTAGCGTGCATCCGCGTTTGTTGATCGCGTTGCTGGAGTATGAGGGCGGTTGGGTCACCAGCGACCGATTGACCCGCGAGCAGGTCTTGCAGCCGCTCAAAAATGTAGACCCGACGCGCAGCGGCAAACTCTACTATCAGCTGACGTGGGCCGCCGCGCGACTCAACGAGGGCTACTATGGTTGGCGCAATGGCAACCGCACCTTTGTGCAGATCGGCGACAAAAATCAATATGCGTCTGTGCCAAGCGGTCTGAACGCAGGCACAGCCGGACTGCAAAATTATTTGGCGGCGGTGCATCCGCGCGCGTCTTGGGACAAAGTCATGGGCACGGATACAGGCAGTTTTTTGCGGACATATGGGTCATTGTTTGGCGACCCGATGCAATACGATCGCGGCGTATTGGTGCCAGACGGATTGCGTCAGCCGGAGTTTCGATTGCCATGGGCTGACGGCGAACGCTGGCACTACACAGGCGGACCGCATGACTCGTGGGGCGATGGCTCACCGTGGGGCGCGGTTGACTTTACTTCGCAGACGCCGACGGGCTGCCAACCATTGCCCGAGTGGACGCTCTCGATGAGCGATGGCTTGGTGACGCGCAGCACCAACGGCGAGGTCGTGGTGTCAATGGATCCTGCGCGTGACGACCGCGTCGGTTGGTCGGTCCTGTATATGCATATTCATTCGAGTGGACGCGTAAAGGTTGGTAGCGTAATCAAAGCAGGCGACCGCATCGGTCATGGCTCATGCGAGGGCGGGCAAGCGGTCGCGGCGCACGTTCACATTGCCCGCAAATACAACGGCGAATGGCTGCCCTCGGTTGGCAGTGTGCCGTTTGTCATCGGGGGTTGGTTGGTGACCGAGACGACAGGCGAGTTTCAGGGCGAGATGATCAAAGACGGCGTAGTGCACACCGCCGATGAGAGCCGCCGCATCGAGCTGAATGGCGTGCCGTAATAAAAATGGCTGCGGCTAAAATCAGAGTATGGGCATCAAACCAGATCGTTGGATTCGCCAGATGGCGCTCGAGCATAAGATCATTGATCCATTTGTCGAAGGGTCAATCCGTAGTGGGGTCATCAGCTACGGCGTGTCAAGCTATGGCTATGACATTCGCGTGAGCAATGAGTTTAAGATTTTTACAAACGTGCACTCCGCCGTTGTAGATCCAAAACACTTTGTGCCGCAGTCGTTTATTGATGTTGAGACTGACGACTACTGCCTCATTCCGCCCAACTCATTTGTGCTGAGTCGCACGGTCGAGTATTTTCGCATTCCGCGTGATGTATTGGTCGTTTGCATTGGCAAGTCTACGTATGCGCGCTGTGGCTTGATTGTGAATGTGACGCCGCTGGAGCCAGAATGGGAAGGTTATCTCACGCTTGAGATTAGCAACACAACACCATTGCCCGCTAAGGTGTATGCCAATGAAGGCATTGCGCAGTTGCTATTTTTGTCAGGCGATGGCGCGTGCGAGACCAGTTACAAAGACAAAAAAGGCAAATATCAATCGCAGGTGCACATCACGCTGCCGCGCATCGAAAAGTAAAACACGCACAGTCATTCCGAGCGACCAGAGGGAGCGAAGAATCTCTGATGTGTAATTGACAGCGAGAGATTCTTCGTTGCGCCGCTCCTCAGAATGACACTAGGCTAGTCCGCGACCAGCAACTCAATCGAATAAACCTGCGCCTGCACTGCGTGACCCTCAGCATAAACACTGATGGACTTGATGAGTTGCATGTCTTTGTTG
>CAZVQE010000310.1:0-3191 GCA_964628875.1 uncultured Anaerolineae bacterium | reverse complement strand
AAGTGACGCGGTCATTGCGTTACAACAAGCTTGCTTCGATAGGACCAGCGAGCAAACCGTTATTTATTTGATTTTCGCGGGTCGTTGAGGATGCTCTCGATTACAAACGGCGGACGATGCTTGACCTCTTCGTAGATGTGCGCCAGATACCAGCCGATGACGCTGAGACACAGCAGCTGGATGCCACCCAAAAACAGGATGAGCAAAATCAAAAATGTAAAGCCCGTCGGCACCAGATCGGGTCTAAAAATGCGCAGACCTAATTGGAACACACCATACAAAAACGCAAAGCCGACAATGACAAACGCCAGCACCGCAATGGCATCAATCGGCTTGTATGAAAACGAAATAATCGCGCGGCGCGCCCAGCCAAGATATTTCAGCGCGTTTTGATTGCTGCGCCCAAACATGCGCTCGGGGCGATGATAAGGCACGCCGATCTGCTTAAAGCCGACCCACGAGCGCAGCCCACGCAAAAAGCGATTGGTCTCGGGTAATGCATTGATGATGTCCACGACTTTGCGATCCATCAAGCCAAAATCGCCGGCATCTACTGGCACGCGGATGTAAGACATGCTGCGATACACACGATAAAACGCCTTGAACGCGAGTTGCATGAGCAGTGATGCCTCGCGCTGCTGACGGATGGCATAAACAACCTCGTAGCCTTCGCGCCACTTCGCATAAAACTGCTCGATCATCTCAGGCGGGTCTTGCAAATCGCCATCTAGCAAAACGACCGCATCACCCGTCGCCACCTGCATGCCGCTGGTAAACGCCTCTTGCCCGCCAAAGTTGCGCGCGTGATTGATGACGACGACTTTTGGATCGCGCGCTGCCAATTCCGCCAACACGGCTTTGGCGTTGTCGGGGCTGGCGTCATTGACAAAGATGATCTCGTAATCCACGCCGATCTTTTGAAAAGTCTGGGTCAACCGCTCGTGCATGTATGGCACGGCGGGCTCATCGCGGTAGCACGCAATCACTGCGCTGATTTTTGTCATGCAGGCGCGATTGTAATCGTGTTGCTGCGCTAAAATCTTTGCGTGTCTGCAAAAGTCTCTGTGCGCGAATCGCGCATCGCCCTCGTCGCACTCGCAATTTTTGCGGTGGCGGCGCATGGGCTGCTGTTGCTCAACGATGGCTTGTATGGCGATTCGCTTGGCTTTTATTTTCACACGCTCGCGCGGCGCTGGGACTTATTTTGGAATTGGGCGATTGACACAGGGCTACCGCTGCTGGCGCCATTTCATATCTTGATCGGACAACTGCCAAACTTTGTGTTTGGCTATAAACTTGTGGCATTTGCGGCGTTGCTCATCAGTGCGCTATGCGTATATCACATCGCACGGCGGCTATCGGTCAATCACGCTGACGCGCTCTTGATCGCCGCGATCAGCCTGATTTACCCGGCATATCAGACCACCGCCGAACACACAACGGCGGCGTATCTTGCAAGTCTGAGTTTATTCTTGGTCGCATGTCTCATCAGTCTACGCGCAATTCAACACACAGGCGCTAGGCGTCTCATCAGCGATCTAGTTGCGCTCACGCTGTTTGCAATTAGTTTTACGACTGGCTCATTGCTTACGTTTTATGCGTGCTTTGTGTTTGTGCTTTTTGTGGAATCGCGCACGCGGCTAACAAACATTCGCGCCATGATCGCGTGTGCGCTGAGGCATTGGCACTATCTCGCGCTGCCGATTGTGTATTGGGTGGTCACGCGCATGTTCTTTCCGCCGATTGGCATCTACGCGGGCTACAACCTGCCGGGCGCATCGGCATTGTTGTCATGGCGCGCGTGGGCGCAATTCATTGACAAAGCCATCGTCGGGCAGTTTGTTTGGTCGCTCGATGTGTTGAATGCAGCTGGAGCGATTCTTGCATTACTGCTGCTGCCGATTTATCAGCGCGTGTTTGATCGCACCGAGCGCAATTCCATAACGCACTATCTCAAGATGCTGGCGCTGGGCGCGGTGTTGCTTGTGATGGGCATCCTGCCATATGTGGCGGTGGATCGTCTGCCCGTGTTGCACGGCATGATGACGCGGCTATCGCTGTTGGTTGGCATTCCGATTGGCGCGATATTTGTTGCGCTCGTGCGGCTGGTCTTTGTGCGCAACCTGCGACTCGGCGCGGTCGTCACGCTCATCGTGTTGGCGGCATTTGTGCGCGCGCAGATTGACCAATACATCGCATGGCAAGCGCAATGGGCGAAAGATCGCTCGGTCATCGTCAATTTGCGTGCGTCAAGCGCCATTCAAAAATACAGCATCATCGAGGTCAACGATCAATTTAGTGGATTGCCCGGCGAATGGTGGACGTACTATTTGCAGCCGTTTTCTTTAGCATGGAATGGCATCTTTCGCGCGGCGTCGGATGGCACACACTGGCAGGCGAATGCCGACGCGATCTCGACCGTGAGCGCGCCGATCTACAAAGGCACAAACATGTTTGAGAAGCTGTATGTGCCTGAGCGCGCGCGCAATCCGCAACAAACTTACATCAACGAGTTGCTCTTGCTCGATGGCGCGGATTTTGCGGGCTGTCGCGCCAAGCTGACCATCCTGCGCAATGCGCCCGCGTTGACGATGGGCGAGTTTGGCATCGCGCGGCGCTACTGGTACTATCGCTTTGTGCAGCCAGCGGGCATGGATGATTTTTTGCGCAGCCTGACACACATCGAGATTACGCCTGTGGTTTCGCCGCAAGCGACGCGTTGCTCACGGTGATGCGCAGTAGGTTGAGTTAATGGCATTCGCAGCCGTGTGACGCGCCGCTAATCGCACGACAAATGCGCCCTGTGCAGTTGCCGATGTTGGCGTGAGGTCAAACTCAGCGCATAAGCGATTCAATACATAGGTCTGTGCGCTGACCAGTTCGGCGCGATGCGTCGGCAACACAACGCGGTCGCCCACATGCACGCCTAGCGCGCGCTCAACAAGACGACGCGGCACACCGCCCAGCTTTGGATCAACGCCATAGGCTTGATATGAGTCCTCATACGGCGCGCCAATCTCAAACACATTGGCTCGCTCTGCGCGAGCGAATGACAACACCGTCACATCAGGATCAAGCAACAACGGCACGCGCGCGTCAGATTGAAATTGCGAATTTAATAGATCAACAGTCGCATCAACACGCGTCATGTCCATACGCCGCATAAATTGCAACAACATTTGCGGTGGTTG
>CAZVQE010000309.1:0-3222 GCA_964628875.1 uncultured Anaerolineae bacterium | reverse complement strand
AATTCTTTCACCGAGCAAACCGAATTCAAAGCAGGCGACCGCGTCACGCACAATCAATTTGGCGAGGGCATGGTGCTACGCAGCACACGCCAACGCGATGATGAAGAAGTCGAGGTGTTTTTTGATAAAGCAGGCAAAAAACGCCTCAGCGCAACCATCAGCGGACTAAAGAAAATTTAATTCTGGGCTTACGCAAAAACACTCAAAACGTGAATCGTCATCCTTTGACAGGCTCAGGACAGGTCTCCGAGCGGATGCGAGGGATCCCTCAAAAGTAACAACTGAGAGATTCCTCACTGCGTTCGGAATGACAATTTGCGTAAGTCTAGTCAATTGCCAGCTATCGGCTACCTGCCATCTGCTACTATCCACGCCATGAGCGATTTCTCATATCTCAAAGGCGTATATAACATCGTGCCGACCCCGTGGAATGCAGACGGTTCACTCGACATTCCGGGCATCAAACGGCTGACAGATTTTGTTATTCAAAGCGGCGTGCATGGCATGACCATACTCGGCGTGATGGGCGAAGGCGCAAAGCTCAGCGACATCGAGCGCGAGCGCGCTGTCGCCGAATTTGTAAAAGCCTCTGATGGTCGCGTGCCGATTTGCGTCGGCACCTCGCACGACGCGACGGATCGCTGCATCGCCTTTAGCCGTCAGGCAGAATCGCTCGGCGCCAAAGCCGTGATGGTCGCTGCGCCGCGACTTGCGCGCCCGACCAACGATGCCGCGCTGCGCAAACATTTTTTGGCGGTGGCTGAATCGGTGTCACTGCCCATCGTCGTGCAAGATCATCCATCAAGCGTCGGCGTGTATATGAGCGCTGAGTGGATCGCCGCGCTCGCCAAAGAAGCGCCGATGTGTCGCTGGGTCAAACTCGAGGACGAGCCTTCGCCGCCCAAGATCGCCCGACTGCGCGCGCTCAATAGTGAGCTGATCGTGTTTGGCGGACTCGGCGGCTATATGTTTCTCGAGGAGCTCAAGCGCGGCACCATCGGCACGATGACGGGCTTTGGCTTCCCTGAGATTTTGGTCGAGATCTATCACAAATTTACAGTAGGCGATCTGGATGGCGCGACGGCAGTGTTTGATCGCTACATGCCGCTTATTCGTTTTGAGAATCAACCTCTGATCAATTTACCGATTCGCAAACAGATCTACTGTTGGCGTGGCGCGCTGGCTACCGCAAATCTGCGCGCGCCGTCTGCCGCGTTGGACGCTGGCACACTCGAGGACCTAAAGGGCATCCTCAAACGGCTCAATTTGTTGGACGTGAAGTAGATACACATGTTCGACCTCCTCATTCAAAACGGCACGGTCGTCACCTCACAATCAACCACGCGCGCGCACATCGGCGTGCAGAGTGGTCGCATCGCCGCGCTCATGAGCGGCGATGTAAATGTAGAAGCGCGCGACATCATTGATGCCAGCGGACTGCACATCTTGCCGGGCGTCATTGACACGCACACGCATCTGCGCGACCCGAGCAAAGCCGAGCGCGAAGACTGGGCGACTGGCACGATGGCGGCTGCGGCGGGCGGCATCACCATGCTGTGGGAGATGCCGATTAGCTCGCCGTCGGTCAGCTCGGCTGAGTCGCTGGCTCAGCGCGTGAGCATCGTGCAGCCAAAGTCATACATTGATTTTGCGCTGTACGGCGGCGCGGGCGCGGACAATCTGGACGACCTACAAGGGCAAGCCGACGCGGGCGCGATTGCGTTCAAGACGTTTCGCACGCGCATGCCCGCCGGACGCGAGAGCGAGTTTCGCGGCTTGTGTGCGCCCGACCCCGCTGATTATTTTCGGGTGCTGCAACGCGCGGCGCAGACCGGCTTGATCGCCACGGTGCATGCCGAAGACCCGTATCTGCTGGCGCGATTGACCGATGAACTAAAACGCGACGGCAATAACGGTCCACGCAGCCATTCGTTGGTCGGCGCGCCGATTGTCGAGGAGGCGTCGGTGGCGCAGTGCATCGCGTTGGCGCGCGCGGCACATGCGCGGCTACACATCGTGCATTGCTCCAGCGCGTATTCGATTGACCTCGTGACACAGGCGCGTCAGAGCGGCGTGGCGGTCACCTGTGAGACGTGTCCGCCGTATTTATTTTTGAATGAGGACGCGCTGGATCAACACGGACCATTTGCCAAGATCAATCCGGCGTTGCGACCGCAAGCGATGGTGGAGCAACTGTGGCAGCGCGTAAAAAGCGGCGCGGTGGATTTTATTTGCACAGATCATGCGCCATTTCTGCCCGAAGAGAAACAACCGTTTTGGGACGACATGTGGCGCGCGGCGCCCGGTGCGCCCGGCTTGGAGGCATTTGTGCCGATGATGCTGACGGCGGTAAACGATGGCAAATTGTCGCTGCAGCAAATGGTGCAACTCACCAGCGAAAACGCCGCGCGTATCTTTGGGTTGTATCCACGCAAGGGCGCCATTCAAATCGGCAGCGACGCCGACCTGACGCTCGTGGATCTGCAACGCGCTGGCGCAATTAACATCGAGCAGTGGCACACACGCGCCAAGCGCAGCGCCACGATATGGGACGGCATGCGCACTGTCGGCGCGCCTGTGATGACGATCGTGCGTGGCAAATTGGTCGCGCACGAAAACAAGATTGTTGGCGACGCAGGCTGGGGCACATTTGTCACGCCGCGCCGATAAAAAATCATGACAGACAACTTGCTTGGCATCATCACCATCGGTCAGTCGCCGCGCGCTGATTTTGTGCGCGCGTTTGCGGCACACGCGCCACATGCAGATGTGCAGGTGCTAGGCGCACTTGATGAATTGAGCCATGCGCAGATTGACGAATTGGCGCGGCAGCCGACGGATTACCCATTGTTGGTGCGACTGCGCGATGGCAGCACGCGACACATCGGCATGAGCGCCATTCACCCGCGCGTGCAGGTGTGTGCCGAGCGCTTTGCCAGCATGGGCGCGCGCGCTGTTGTCGTGGCATGTGCGGGTGGATTTCCGGATGTGGTGTGCGACTCGCCTGTGATCTTGCCCGGGCGCGTGTTGCCGGCGGTCGCGCGCGCGATTGCCCGCACAAAACGCATCGGCATCGTCACGCCCATCCGCGGACAAGCCAACGCCGCACAACAAAAATGGATCGCGGATGGATTTGACCCAAAAGTCACGTGGGCGTCGCCTGTGGCACACGCAGAGATTGACGCGGCGGTCGAGGCGATGCGCGATGCGTCGCTCAGCCTG
>CAZVQE010000308.1:0-3224 GCA_964628875.1 uncultured Anaerolineae bacterium | reverse complement strand
GATATTTGTGAATCACAAAGCGACCTGAAATTAGTGCCTTTAATTTTGTAGTCGTACGAATACAACCCTTGTAGTGTATGTCGAGAACGCGCAATCAAATTATTAGATCAGTTCGGATTTTTCACAAAAGAATTGATTGAAGAGTGTTTACATGACGGGTCAAAACGGATTAGAGAATATGCATCGAAATTTTGAGAGTCAATCCTCTGCCAATCATTGAATCGTCAGCATACAATCGCGCTACATGTCACAACCTATCCAAGCATTGGCGGCACGCCTGAGAGAAAACATCCAACGCGTGATCGTCGGCAAAACAGAAGTGATTGATCTAGCGCTCGTCGCACTGTTGTGCGAAGGTCACATCCTGATCGAAGATGTGCCAGGCATTGGTAAAACTACACTCGCCAAAGCCATCGCGCGCAGCCTCAAATGTTCGTTCAAACGTATTCAATTCACCCCTGACCTGCTGCCCAGCGATGTGAGTGGCATCACATGGTTTAACCCCAAAACACATGAGTTTGAATTTCGCGCAGGTCCCATTTTTGCGCAAGTGGTGCTGGCTGACGAGATCAATCGCGCCACGCCGCGCACCCAGAGCGCCATGCTCGAAGCCATGCAAGAACGCAGCACGACGATTGATGGCGTAACAATGGCATTGCCACAACCCTTTCTCGTGCTTGCCACACAAAACCCCATCGAACTCGAAGGCACATTCCCGTTGCCTGAAGCGCAGATTGATCGCTTTTTGTTGCGCATCAAGCTCGGCTACCCGACACTCGACGAGGAGCGCGCCATCGTCGCACGTTTTGAGCGCAGCGACCCGCTCGCCGATCTTGCGCCAGTCGTCGAACCCAATGAACTCAGCGCCGTGCAAAAGCTCGCGCGTGAAGTGCGTGTGGAAAAAAGTGTCACGGAATATGCACTCGCGCTTTGCCGCGCCACACGTGAGACCGTCGGCGTCTCGCTCGGCGTATCACCGCGTGGCACAATGGCGCTCGTGCGCGCGTCGCAGGCGTGGGCAGCCATGCATGGACGTGCGTTTGTGTTGCCTGACGACATCAAGCAGCTTGCGCCATATGCATTGACACATCGCGTGGTCGTGGATGGTCAAAGCCGTCTACGCGGACGCAAACCCGAGGACATCATCACTTCGATTCTCGAACGCACACCTGTGCCTGTAGATTCGATTTAGCAACATGATCGAGCGTTGGCTACGCGCACTTTTTTTGGCTGGCATTTTGAGCGTGCTGTTTAAGCTGCCCGTCTTGACGCTCGTCGTCAGCATCATCTTGGCGCTCGCCTGCGTCAGCCTGCTCATGCGGTGGATCGCCTTTAGGCGCGTGCGCTATGTACGCACACTGAGCGAGACGCGCAGTTTTGTTGGCGAGCGCATCAGCCTGCAAACGCGACTGAGCAACAACAGTCGCCTGCCGCTCTTCTCGCTGCAAGTGTTTGACTTCGCGCCAAAGCCACTTATCAAAACAAGCGAATCGGTGCGACCACAAATCATCGGCACAGACGATCTATCACTGATCGCCGCACTGCGACCACGCAGCACTCACGTCACCGCATATCAGTTGGTGAATCGGCAGCGCGGCTATTTTCAATTTGACGCTGCGACGTTGCGCGCCGTTGATGTACTGGGCATCAGCGAAATGACACGCGAAGAAAATGTGAATCAAAGTCTGCTCGTGTATCCGCGCGTATTTTCACTCGACGAGGTTCGATTACCCGAGCGACAGCCACTCGGCGCGCTCGCGTCGCTGCGCAGATTGATCGAAGACCCAAGTCGCCATATGGGTGCGCGCGATTACATGCCGGGTGATTCATTCAAACAAATACACTGGGCGATGACGGCACATCGCGGCTCGCTACAAACGCGTATCAACGAGCACACAGCAGACCCGATCAGCATGATTATGCTCAACGTGACGACGTTTGAGGATGACTGGGTCGGTTGCGATGTTGAGCGATTTGAGTGGGCGGTCAGCGTGGCAGCCAGTATCGCCAGCTGGGCGCATGAGGCAGGTGCGACGATTGGTTTGTCGTCCAATGGCGCCGCACCGGGCGCGCCCGAGATGATCCGCGTCAAGCCGCGCCGCTCGCCTGATCAACTCACGCATGTATTGGAGTCACTAGCGATTGTGGCGGCATTTACTGCGGTGCGCTTCGAGGAGTTTTTGATCAACGACCAACGCCATGTGCCATTTGGTTCGTCGTTGATCGTCGTCACGCCCATCGTCACACCGCGTATGCTGATCGCGCTCGAACAACTGCGGCAGATGGGCAAGCGCATGGTGCTGGTGTCATGTGACCGCATGCCGCCAAGCGCAAACGCGCCATGCGAGGTGATCCATTTACCGCCTGAGGTGATCGCATGAGACGTGCCGCCCTGCTCGTCTGTTTTGCATTGATGGAGGCGGCGTTGTGCGCGCCGCTCATTCATCTGCTTGTGCCGTTGCCGCTCATTACACGACTGGGCGCAATTTTTGTACTGCTCATTTTATTTGTCGGCATCGCGACGCTGTGGCGCTGGTTTGCGATACGCGGCATCTCGCCGCACGTGCAAATGGCAACTCTTGGCGCGCTGCTATTTGTGTTGATCCTTGGCGCTGAGTTATTACAGGCGCGCAGCTATGCCTCTTTTGAGCTTGTGTTAATTGAACTGTTGCCGGGCTTTGTAGTTGCGTTGGCGCTGTGGTGGCGTGGTGTCTCACTCGGTCGCAGCGAATTAAACTTTATGAGCGCGACGCAACATGTGCAATTTGGCGCGTTTGTCATGTTGCTCTACGGCTTGTCGAGCGGCTTTGCGCCAAATAATCATCTGCTCGACAGCGTGATTCCATTCTTTGCTGCGGCGGCGCTGGCAATGCCGCTCGCGCATCTTGAGAGCGTGCAACTCAGCAGCGCGGGGCATCGCGTGCGAATGAGCTTTGGGTGGTGGCGCTCCAGCGCTGTGATTATGCTCGTGGCGGCAGCACTCAGCGCAGTTTTGGTTTCGCTCATTAGCGGCACGCCATTGGTCTATATCGCGCTCGGCGCTATGGGTGTGATTGTGTTGCCAATTGCTTTTGTGCTGGCGTATCTATTCAGCCAACTGCTCAGCGGCGTGCAATGGCAATTCAACATGCCTTCGTTTCCAACCTTCACCGAGTTGGACTTTGGCAACTCAAACACTGACGGTGTGTTGAGCAATATTCATATTCCGCCGCAAGTCAATACGT
>CAZVQE010000307.1:0-3231 GCA_964628875.1 uncultured Anaerolineae bacterium | reverse complement strand
ATATCCTCGCTGATCTGCCAATTGCATCTAGCGGTCACAGCATGGTTGGCAGCGGTAAAAAAATCTATGCGTTTGGCTTTAATCCACAGTCAGGTGGCAAGCTGTCTACTGCTGATAGCTACGTGTATGACATCGGAAATAACACGTGGCAACCGATTGCATCAATGCCAACACAACGCACATTTACTGGAGCTGCGCTCATGGATGACAAAATTTTTGTCGTTGGCGGATACAGCGGCGGGCGCGAAGTCACTATGTGCGAAGCCTACGCGCCGCAATCAAATGAATGGAGCAAATGCCCTGACATGCTTGTGCCACGTGGCGCATTTGGCTTAACAAAAGTCAGCAATTTACTTTTTGCAATAGGTGGCGGCGGCAGCGGGTTTATTGGTTTTAATGAGCGTTACGACGCAACCAGTAACACGTGGCAGCCCATTGATTCGCCGCTAAACGGAGATTGGCAAAACTTTGCGATCACCTCGCGCGCGACTGAGCTATATGTCATCGGTGGCGTCAGCAACAACAAAAAGCTAGCATTCAACTATGCATTTGAGCTTTTTAATAAGCGCACATATTTGCCTGACCTTGCAAAAGGAGATAATCAAAACCCATGATGTATGTCATTGGTTTAATGTCTGGCACGTCGGCAGATGGCATTGACGCTGCGCTGGTCGAGCTAGACGGTGCGCCGCCATCTTTGCAATGGCGTGTTGTGCAGCATGTGCATATTGATTTTGAGAATGGCGTTCGCCGCGAAATTTTGGATTGCGTGACAAACACGCGCGGCACCGTGGATCGCATCTGCGCGCTCAATGTCACACTCGGCGAAGCCTACGCCGAAGCTGTCAAACAATGTGCGCTTGCTGCGCAATTCTCACTCAACAAAATAGACCTCATTGGTTCGCACGGTCAGACTGTGTGGCATATCCCCGCGCAAGCCACGATACAAATCGGCGAAGGCGCGGTTATCGCCGAACGCACCGGCGTGACCACCATCACAAATTTTCGCTCGCGTGATATTGCGGCGGGCGGTCAAGGTGCGCCGCTCGTGGCATACACCGATCAACTGATGTTTACAGACGCGCACAAGACGCGAGCGCTACAAAACATCGGCGGTATCGGCAACGTCACATTTTTATCAGCGACGCGTGACCTCACCGCGCAAAATGTAATTGCATTTGACACGGGTCCGGGCAACATGCTGATTGATGACGTTGCGCGCCGCGCCAGTAATGGCGCATACAACTTTGACGTTGATGGTCGGCTCGCCGCCTCTGGTACGGTGAATGGCGCGCTCTTTGAGGAACTCATGGATCATGCGTTTTTTGATTTGCGACCACCAAAATCAACAGGGCGTGAACTATTTGGCGCGCAGATGGGCGAAGAACTCTGGGCGCGCGCACAATCACTTGGCATCGCACCGCGCGACCTCGCAGCCACAGTGACACAGCTTACGGCTGAGTCCATCGTGCGCGCATATCAAGATTATTTGCCGCAGCTACCCGATCAAGTCATCATCAGTGGTGGCGGCGCGCTCAATCCGACGCTCATGCAGATGTTGAGAATGGCGCTGCATGCGCGCAAGGCGAATGTAGAAATTTTTACTTCGGATGATTTTGGATTGTCGAGTGAAGCTAAAGAAGCAGTCGCGTTTGCAGTGCTGGCATACGAGAGCATCCACCTGCGCAGCGGTAACGCTCCATTTGCCACAGGTGCGAGGCATCCGATCATACTCGGCAATATCACTCCCGCCGACAACTACCGCACATTGATGCAGCGTGTATTGGCTGCACAAAAATCATGAATAACAATCTCACAGAGACGATCAACGACTCGACTACGCAAATAGACACACTCAATACAGAGCAGGTTTTGACGCTGATCAACTCCGAAGATCAACGTGTTGCTTTGGCCGTGCAGAAAGAAATTCCCAACATCGCCAAAGCCGTAGATGCCATCTCTGAGAAAATGAGAAATGGGGGGCGATTGTTTTATGTTGGCGCAGGCACATCTGGCAGGCTCGGTGTGCTGGATGCCAGCGAGATGCCGCCAACATTTGGTGTGTCGCCCGACGTGATTATCGGCATTATCGCTGGCGGCGATCATGCGCTACGCAACCCTATCGAGGGCGCTGAGGATGATCCTGAGCGCGGCAAACTCGACTTGATGTCGCGCAATTTTACGGGCGCAGATTGCGTCATCGGCATCGCTGCCAGCGGGCGCACGCCGTATGTCATTGGCGCACTCAACTATGCAAATGCGTTGGGTGCAATTACGATCAGCTTGTGTTGCAATTCACCTGCGCCAGTGCATGACGCCGCAAAGATCAATATTGCACCACTGGTGGGCGCTGAGGTCATCGCCGGTTCGACACGTATGAAGAGCGGCACCGCGCAAAAACTCGTGCTCAACATGATTAGCACGGGCTGCATGATCAAGCAAGCCAAAACGTATGGCAATCTGATGGTGGATCTCAAAGCCAGCAACGTCAAGCTGCGTGATCGAGCCAAACGCATTGTGGCGCAGGCGGCAGGGGTTGATCTCGCTCTTGCAGAATCGCTCTTGCAACAAGTAAATGGTGAAGTGAAAACAGCCATCGTCGCGCACAAACTCAATATCGGCGCAGACGCGGCGCGCGCAAGATTGATTCAATATGACGGCAGCGTGCGTCGCGCAATCGAGAGCTGATGCAGTAAGATTTAACCATCAATGACCAGTCAATCCACACAACAACACAAAGACATCGCGCACAAACAAGGCGCAGTAAAGATCGCCATCGTGACCGTCAGCGACACACGCACACGCGAGAATGATACAGGCGGCGATCTCATCCAACAACGTGTGACTGCACAAAATCACGAAGTGGTCTTTCGTGAAATCGTCAAAGATGAGCCGACGCAAATCGCGTCGTTGCTCGACAAAATTATCGAGACCACTGCGGCAAAAGTGATCTTATTCACTGGTGGCACGGGCATCGCCAAACGCGACACGACCTACGATGTGATCGTGCAAAAACTCGAAAAAGTGATGCCGGGTTTTGGCGAGTTGTTTCGTATGTTCAGCTTTCAGGAGGTTGGCGCGGCAGCGATGCTCTCGCGCGCGGTGGCGGGCGTATACCGTCAACGTCTGATTTTTTGTATGCCGGGATCGCCCAACGCCGTGCAAGTAGCCATGGACAAACTCATCATGCCCGAGCTGGAGCATGTGGCATGGGAAGTCACTCGATAAATG
>CAZVQE010000306.1:0-3235 GCA_964628875.1 uncultured Anaerolineae bacterium | reverse complement strand
TGTTGCTTGGAATCGGACTCGATCAGTTGCTCCGTTGGCGTAAACCGATTTTTATCCTCGCCGGCGCGGGCGTGCTGGCGAGCTCTGTGTTATCGCTCAATTCATATTTCACCGATCCAAACTTTGTCAAGAGCGAGTATGGCGCGATGCTTAAAACCGTCGCCGCGAAGTCGCATGCGGGCGACGTGATCTGGCTCAATGGTCCTACGCAGCGCACGCTGTATCAGATTTATCAGCAGCCCAGCGCCGTCGCAAAATTTATTGAACCGGGCGCGTTACTGGCTGACGCGCAAGCCAACGATGCCCTGACGCAACTCAGTGCCAATGCCACGCGCGTCTGGCTCATCAACACCGGACCGCTCGAGTCATACGACCCACAAAATCGCGCACAGACTTGGCTCAATCAACACGCATTCCAAAGCTACTACAACAGCTTTCCGAATGCTGGCGCGTCGGTGTATCTCTTTTCATTTCGTGGCGCGGCGCAACCCATTAGCCAGACGTTGAATATGGCATTTGACGGCGGCATTACATTGGTGGATGCTACGCTTGCGCCGCGCGAACTAACCTCGAATGGCACTGTGTTTGTCACGTTGCGTTGGCGCGCCACGAGCGTCATTCCACAGGACTACAACGTGTTTGTGCATGTGCTGTCACCCGATGGCAAGGTCGTCGCACAAGCCGATGGCACACCCGCTGGCGGCGCGCGTCCGACGACGACATGGAAGGTGAATGAAATCATCACCGACCAATATGCATTGGCGTTGCCCGATCTGATAAACGGCACGTATGTGTTGCAGACGGGGCTTTATGATTGGCGCAGCGGCAATCGGCTCAGCTCGACGTTCGGCGATGCCGTGCGATTTGCTAGCAGCCGCGCCAATGAAGCATGGACATTCGTTCGATAGCTCGGCGTTTCCGCATTGACGCGCGTGATGCGTTTGCCATTGCGTTTTTATTTGCGGCGACGATGTTGTTTTTTGCGCCGGTTATTTTTGGCGGCTATACGTTGCCGTATGGCGGCGGCGACCTCGCCTCGTTTTTGTATCCAAACTATCGCTTTGCCGCGCGCACGCTGCTGAGCGGTGAGTTGCCGCTGTGGAATCCACACCTGTATAGCGGTGCGCCATTTATCGCCGACCTGCAAACGTCGGTGTTTTATCCGCCCAACCTGCTTGTGTTTTTGTTGTTTGGCGAGCCGAGCTACGGCGTGATGATGGCGCTTGTGATGCTGCATATGTTTTGGGCGGGCGTTGGCGTCTATGTGCTGTGCCGTAGTTGGCAAATGGCGCGCGCGGCGGCGCTCATTGCTGCGCTAGCGTTTATGTTTTCGAGCGTATTTATCACACACATCGGCAACCTCAATCTCAATGCGACCGCGTCGTGGCTGCCATGGATTTGGTGGCGTATCTCAAAGCGCGATGGCTCGATTATTCTCACAGCGTTTGTCTTTGTTTGCGCGATTCTTGCAGGTCACGCGCAAATGTTGCTCTATGCAGGTTACGCCAGTGTGGTGATGCTACTGACGCAGTGTGTGCGACTTGCGGTTGCAGGCGAATGGCGCTCTGCTGTGCGCAGCGTTGCGCGTTTGATGATTGCGGGTGTGATGGCGTTGGCGGTCTGCGCGCCCGTGCTGCGCTTAGCATTTGAGATGATCGGCTGGACCGCGCGCTCAGCCATGCAATATGCTGACGCCGCAAAATACGCGATTGCCTCGCCACTCATCAGCGGCTTACTCACGCCGCAACTCTTCGGGCAGGGCGCACAAAATTATTGGGCGCCGTTTGATCGGGTCGAGGTCGCGTATGTTGGCATGTTGCCATTGATGCTGGCGCTGTTTGGCGTGTTTGTAAAACATAGGTCTGACCGCTTTAAGTGGTCAGACCTATCGCAGATCACATTGTGGCTCATCGGCATCGTGGCGTATGTGTATGCGCTTGGCGATCTCACGCCACTGCATCATTGGATGTTTGACACACTACCGGGGTTTGCGTCGGTGCGTGCGCCTGCGCGTGCGAGCTTGATTACCGATCTGTGTATCGCGCTACTTGCTGCGCGTGCGTTTGCTGTATTGATTAAAGGTGTAGCCTTCGACAAGCTCAGGCTTCACTTTTTTGGTTTGTGTGGAATCGCGCTTGCAGGCTGGCAAAGTTTGCATGCTACGGTGCGCGCTGTGTTTGCACAACAGCCCGATCTGGCGAGCGCGATTCACCAAGCGCAAACCAGCCAAGCCATCACACTCGCTACCACGCTAATGGCGATCAGTCTGTTGCTGATATGGCTGTTGATACGACAGCGCATACCGTTGTCGGTGCTGTCGGCGCTATGTGTCATGTTTGTGTTGTCGGATCATGTCATCAATAGCGCGCGCGTCGAGATTGATACGGCGAATCCGATTGACAACTACGACAACGCCGACGTGGCGAATTTTTTGCGCGGCGACACGAGCCACTATCGCATTGATAACGCGAGCGGCGCGTGGCAACCCAACGCCGCCGAGTTGTATGGCTTTTACGATGTGCGCGGCATCAGCAATCCGCTCGACCTTGCGCATTACAGCACGTATTGGTGGTCGAGCGGCAACAAAGGCAGCAAGCTCTACAATTTTCTCGGTGTGAAGTATTTGCTCGCCGACAAAGGCGCGCCGCCACCGAGCGCCGCATTTACGCCGGTGTTTGAGTCCGATCGCATTCGCGTATTTCAAAATACACAAGCTCTGCCGACTGCGCAACTGATTTACCAAACTATCCACGCGCCCAACGGCGAACGTGCGTTTGTGGCACTCCATGAGCAACTCGGCGATATGTCACAGGCGGTCGTGTTACTCGATGACGCGCCGCATCTGCCGTCTGTGGCAGCGCCGCCGCATCGCGTCGAGATCACGTCGTATCGTGCGAATGAAATTCGTCTGCGTGTCAGCACGTCCGCGCCCGCGTATCTGGTGCTGGCGGAGGTGTACTACCCGGGTTGGCACGCGACGGTGGATGGCGTCGAGACACGCATCTATCAAGCAAATTTTTGCTTTCGCGCGGTGTATGTGGACGCGGGCGAGCATGAGGTCGTGATGCTGTATAGAAATTAGCATTAATCAGGGTTTCGATATCCGGATTACTTCTTGAAGCAATAAATCAAGACCTTGTGAAAAATTGATCTGAGTGGCATTAGGTAAATTTTCTTTTTTACGTATTGAGGTATGTAAATATGAATCACTGATTTTACGACTACTTGTTTCAAG
>CAZVQE010000305.1:0-3236 GCA_964628875.1 uncultured Anaerolineae bacterium | reverse complement strand
GACTCTGCAACGCCTCGACCGATAGCCCGCCATACACGACGTTATGAACCGCGCCGATGCGCGCGCATGCCAGCATGGCAATGGCTTGCTCGGGGCAACGCCCCATATACACGCCGACGCGGTCGCCTTTTTTTACGCCGAGCGACTTCAGCACATTTGCAAATTTGTTGGTCTCGCGTTGGAGCTGAAAATAAGTGTATTGGCGGATACTGCCATCTTCGCCCTCCCAGATCAGTGCGACTTGATTTTTGCGCGGGCTATTGACATGGCGATCAATCGCGTTTGTGACCATGTTGATTTTGCCGCCGACATACCATTTGTAGAATGGCGCCGCGCTCGAGTCAAGCACCGTGTTCCATTTTTGATGCCAGTCGAGTTCTTCGGCTGCGGCAGCCCAGTACGCCTCAGGATCACGCAACGACTCTGCATACACTTTTTCATAGTCTTGCAGATTGGCTTGATCGGCGACAGCCTTGATTGGCTCACGAAATTTGGCGGTTACATATTGATCACTCATGTTGGTTTCCTGTTTAAGTTACAAAAATGTGTATTGTGAATTTCAAATAGCGTATGCAGATTTTACGAGGCAATTTATTTATTTCGTTGTAGTTTCAAACATTTTGCACAAGAATCTCGATTCGTCAAATGGTTACAAGTTGGTTAAAGCATGATTAACGTGAGTTCAATCGTCTACTGATCACAAATTTACTTATGATTAAATTTGGCCATGCAAACCGCGAAAATTTCAATTGACACTGAGCGTACCTATGGCGAAATCTCACCCCTGCTCTTTGGCGGATTCGCCGAACACATGGGGCGCTGCGTGTATGAAGGCATCTACGACCCAACATCGCCACTCGCCGACGGAGATGGCTTGCGCACTGATGTGATGGCTGCATTGCGCGAACAACGCTATACACTCATGCGCTATCCGGGTGGAAATTTTTTGAGCGGCTATGACTGGCTGGATGGCGTTGGCGCGCGTGAGCACCGCCCCACTCGGCGCGATCTCGCGTGGATGAGCATTGAGTCCAATCAGTTTGGCACTAATGAATTTATGCAGTTTTGCAAAAAGATTGACGCGCAACCCATGCTCGGCGTGAACCTCGGCACAGGCTCAATTCAACAAGCAGGCAATCTGGTCGAATACTGCAACGCGCCAACGGGCAGCGCATGGTCTGATCTGCGCGCGTCGCATGGCTACGCACAACCGCACGCTGTCAAATATTGGTGTCTCGGCAACGAGATGGACGGGCCCTGGCAAATCGGTCATCTCGATATGCACGCATACGCCGACAAGGCGCTCGAGGCTGCCAAGATCATGAAATGGCACGACCCGACGATTCAAACCATCGCGTGCGGCTCGTCCAATAACGCAATGCCAACTTATCCGGAATGGGATCGTGTCGTGCTGGAGCACACATGGGACAAAGTGGACTATCTGTCCATGCACTATTACGCCAAAGATTGGATTGATCGCAACAATCGAGATGCGGGCATTGACACAGGCAGCTTTTTAGCGCTGCCGATTGAGCTAGATGATTTTGTCAAAACGCTCGCGGGCACATTGCGCTATGTCAAAGCCAAATGCCGTAGCGCGCATGATGTGTATCTGTCTTGGGACGAGTGGAATGTGTGGTGCAAAGACTTTACGATGGATGGCAAATGGCAGCACGCGCCGCATCTCATTGAAGAAAAATACACGCTCGCGGACGCATTGGTCGTTGCGCAATGGCTAGGCGTGTTTTTGCGCAACTGTGACGTGCTCAAGATCGCCTGCATCGCGCAGATCGTCAACATCATCGCCCCATTACTCACCACCCGCGACGGGCTACTCAAACAGACGACGTTTTATCCGTTTAAGATGGTCAGCACATTGGCGCGTGGTGTGTCGTTGAATGTGAACGTGAGCGCGCCGCATTTTGAGACTCAACGCTTTGGCGCTGCGCCGTTGGTGGATGCATTTGCCACACACGACGCCGCGCACGATCAGCAAGCACTATTTGTCACCAATCGCAGTCAAACGGATGAGGTCGTCATTGAGTGCCACTGGCAAAACGGCGCGCCAAATGCTGTGCGTGAAATCTGGCAAGTCAGCGGCAACGACGCTCAAACCACAAACACGTGGGAGCAGCCCAACGTCATCATCGCACGCGCCATTCGCAAGCCACAGATCAAAGAAAACACGCTAAAGCTCAAACTACCGCCGCTTTCATTTACATCTATAGCGCTGAGCTAAATCTCATACAGTGTGCAAATCAAAGCCCGTCCGCATGCGCGCTGGAATGCGCGTAGCAGCACGTGTCTTGAGGTTGATGACTGCGCCTGATTGCTCGGCGTAGGCACAAACAACCTCATTGACGCTGATCTCGTGCACCAGCTCCCATTTGACATTGCCGATGCGCGTCATCCATGCGCGGCCAATCGGTTTGTCAAAGAGCGTCACTGCGCGGCGATACTCAATATGCGTGTGCGCCAACACCGGACACAAATCCTCAGCCATCAGCGTATAAAGCGGGCAATATTTGTCGAGAAAGGCTGTGCGTAAATACTCTAGCCAACGGATGTAAACCCCGTTATACACGATCTGACCAAAATCTACGACGTAGGTTTTGACGTGAATTGGAATCTCAGCAAAGCCAAGAAAGTGTGCGGGAGGCATATAGGTTTATGGGACGCGGATTCGCAGGATTATCAAGATCAGATTGATTTATCCTGCAAATCCAAATAATCCGCGTCCGATTTACTCAACCGATCTTTTTGCCGATCTCATCGCGCAGGCGCTCTTGCGTCTCGATGAGTGGAATGCGCTCGATCACGGGCGCGAAGAAGCCTTCGACGATGAGGCGACGCGCGTCATTTTCAGCAACACCGCGCGACTCAAGATAAAACATCGGCTCGGCTTCGATTTGCCCGACAGTCGCGCCATGCGTGCAGCGCACATCATCCGCCTCGATCTCAAGCCCGGGAATCGAATCCGCGCGGCTCTTGTCGCTCAGTTGCAGATTGCGGTTGGCTTGATAGCCGTCCGTTTTTTGCGCGCCGGGAAACACACGAATATTGCCGCGCCAGACGGTGCGCGCTTCGTCACGGAGCGCCGCCTTGTAGAGCAAGTCGCTCTTGCAATTTTCGGCAATGTGATTTTGCTGCGTGTCATAGTGCATCTGTTGCTTGCTATCCGCAAAATACACGCCGCTCAACAACGCCGTGCCATCTTTGCCAACCATATCAGCTTC
>CAZVQE010000304.1:0-3242 GCA_964628875.1 uncultured Anaerolineae bacterium | reverse complement strand
TGCGTTATAGGGCGCGCGACGAAACCCATCGGCGTAGCCAACGGGGATCACCGCAACGCGCGTCTCGCGCGTCGTGACAAATGTCCCGCCGTATGACACGGGCGTATGTGCTGGGAGCGTTTTGACCAGTGCGACTCGTGCTTTCCAAGTGAGCGCGGCGATCAGCGACTCAGTCAATTTGCCCCAGCCCTGCTCAAACGGCGTCAGTCCGTAGAGCGCGACGCCCGGTCGCACCATGTCAAAGTGCGCCTCAGGATAGTTGAGCGTGCCAGCCGAGTTTGCGGCGTGGGTGAATTGGATTGTCGGCAGGCGCGATTTGCACAGCTCAACCGCGCTCTTAAAAAAGTCAAGCTGCTCGCGCGTAAAACTTGGATTTGTGTCGGCGGAACTGAAGTGAGTCATCACGCCTTCGATCTTTAGATTTTGCAATTGCTCTAGCGCGCTCAGCGCCTCATTCACCCGCGTGTGATGCACACCGAGCCGACTCATGCCTGTGTCAATCTTGAGATGCGCGCGCAAAGTCTCGCCGCGCTCAACAGCGATCTCTGACATCCGTCGCGCCACTTCGATGTCGCTGATCGTCACCGCCAGATCATTTTGTAACGCGACGTGCGTCAGCGACGCAGGTGTATATGCCATCACAAGGATCGGCGCGGCGATGCCCGCCTCACGCAGCGCGATCGCCTCATTCATATACGCCGTCGCCAACCATTCCGCGCCATTGGCTAACACGTTGCGCGCAACCTCGATCATGCCGTGTCCATAGGCGTTGCCTTTGACAACCGCCATGACGCGCACGCTGTCGCCGACAAATTTTTTGATAGTGCGCACGTTATGCGCGATTGCGAGTTGATTGACTTCGATCCATGCGGGGTGCATTAGGTCAGCCATGTTGACAAACAAAATATCCCACAATTTTGATGTGGGATATCTTAAAAAAATCGTGTCGTGCAGAGTTGATTACTCTTCGGTAATCTCGATGGTAATGAGTTCGTCGCCCGGGTTTTTATCGCGCATTGGGTCGCGCTCACGGATGGCATTCACGACATCCATGCCCTCGATGACTTTGCCAAATACGGTGTGGCGTCCGTCGAGGTGTGGCGTCGGCACATGCGTGATAAAAAATTGACTGCCATTGGTGCCGGGCCCTGCGTTTGCCATTGAGAGGATGCCGGGTGCGTTGTGCTTGAGCGCTGGCACAAACTCATCTTTGAATTGGTAGCCGGGACCGCCGCGACCTGTGCCGGTCGGGTCACCACCTTGAATCATGAATTGCTTGATGACGCGGTGAAACGTCGTGTGATCGTAATAGCCATCGCGCGCCAAAAACACAAAGTTATTTACGGTTACGGGTGTGCTCTCAGCAAACAACATGATGACGATGTCGCCTTTGCTGGTCTTAAATCGCGCCTTGTATTTCTTCTTGGTATCAATCGCCATTGCCGGCGCGGTTTTGTATTGTTTTGACATGCTGCGAGTATAGCTTTACTCTGATTTCGGAGGTGCAGATGTCGTTTCAGGTGGCGTTGGCTTGCTATCCATCATAAATTCCCAAGCGTAGCTCACTCCAAGAAAAACTAGCAGCGTTACCAATATTCCCTCAACCTGTAATCCGGTAATTTTCGGATCAATCAATTGCGCCAGCTCAGGAGAGATGCCCAATATAATGACAAGCAAATACAGCAATGCGGTCACCCAACGTCCACGGCGAATAAACCAACCGCGAAAATGATCCTTACTCTTGGTCGGCGCTGTTTTTTGAACAAACCAAATCGTCACAATTAACCCAATTCCACCGGCAATAACAAAGAATATGCGCCACAAAATTTTGAGCTCGCCCGTGAGCTGCGCCGCCAAGGCCATCACACCGGGGATCAAAAAAGACAAATACACGCCATATGCCAACTTGCGTGTTTGATTTGACTTGAGCCATTCTTCTTTTCGATCATTTGCCACGCCCCACCATAGACCCATTAGCATGAAACACATGCCAGATACCGTCGCGTAAAAAGCGTCCATTGATTTTGCCTCCTAAGGGTTAATTATTCAGCAAAATCCGCGGAATATAAGTAGGTTGTCAAATCTAGGCGTACTCGACCCAAATCACATCCGCCAATTCAGTTCCAATGACTTGCTCGTTATCAAATTTTGATTTTGTCTCGGCGTTTTTGATGCGCACGCGCAGAGGTCCTGAGAATGGCGCTCGCCCAACCAACGTAATCGGCGCGCCCGGCACCATGCCAAGTGTCGTCAAGTAACGCAACATTTCGCCGTCGTGTGTGCCAACGTGGCTGATGACACAGTTTTTATCTTGCTGCACTTCTGTCATGCGCACTGTCGCAGGATACACGATCTTGCCATCGCGCGAAGGAATCGGATCACCGTGCGGGCAACGCGCAGGTTTATTGAGCTTTGCAAACATGCGCTCGATCAAGTCATCATCCAAATGATGACATGCGGATGACGCGACGCCATACACCTCATCCCAGCCATAGCCAAGCTCCTTGACAAGATACACCTCAAACACACGCAGCTTACGCAGCGATTTCATGGCAACGCGCGTGCCGCTATCGGTGAGCGCCAAGCCGCACGCGCCTTCGCGCAACACATACCCCTTGCGTACCAGCCGCTGCGCCATGCGTGACACAGCCGGCGCTGACACGCGCAGACGTTGCGCTAGCTCGCGTAGCACAACGCGTTGATGCTCCTGCGCCTCGAGATAGGTCTCGCGCAAAAAATCTGATACTGACGGGGTTGTCTTGGCTATTTTGTGTAAATCGCTCACAGCAAGGCGGAAAATGATAGCATGGCAGCCCCTGTGACGCGCGAAAGAATCACCAGCCCACACAACGACCGCCTCAAAAATATTGCCGCGCTGCGCGACAAACGCGAACGCGACAAAACGGGTCTGATGCTCGTGGACGGATTTGATGAGATTTGTCTGGCACACCTCAGCGGCGCGCACATCGAGACGCTTGTCATGTGTCCGCCTTTGATCACTGAGGCGCAATTCGCCCAAAGCGCCGCGCTGCAAAACAACAGTCGTGCCATCATCGAGGTCAGCGAAACCGCGTATAAAAAAGTCGCCTACCGCGAAGACCCTGACGGCTGGCTCGCCATTTGCAAAAAGCCAAATGCCTCACTCGATCAACTCAAACTCTCGAGCACGCCAGTTGTGCTGCTGGTCGAGTCGGTCGAGAAGCCGGGTAATCTCGGCGCGATGTTGCGCACAGCAGATGCAT
>CAZVQE010000303.1:0-3247 GCA_964628875.1 uncultured Anaerolineae bacterium | reverse complement strand
CGCCCGAAGGTGTAAAAGGCATCAGCTTGTTTGTGGTGCCGAAGTTTATGGTGAATGAGGATGGCTCGCTCGGCGCGCGCAACGACGTCAAATGTGCGGGTATTGAGCATAAGCTTGGCATTCACGGCAGCCCGACCTGCACGCTCGCATTTGGCGATGATGGTGGCGCGGTTGGTTACGTCGTCGGTGAGGAGAATCGCGGGCTCGAGTACATGTTTATCATGATGAACAACGCACGGTTCGCAGTTGGCTTAGAGGGCATCTCCATATCGGAGTTGGCTTATCAAAAGGCGCTTGCATTTTCAAAAGAACGTGTGCAAGGACGTGACATCGGCGGCGGCAAAGAGAGTGTGACCATCATTCATCATCCTGATGTGCGACGCATGCTGATGCTTATGAAATCACAGACCGAAGCGATGCGCGCGCTAGCCTATGTCGTCGCCACCTCACATGATTTGTCGGTCAAGCATCCTGACGAAGCGGAACGCAAGCGGCATCAAGCATTTGTTGATTTGATGATTCCAGTTGTCAAAGGCTGGAGCACGGAGACCGGCATTCAGGTGGCGTCGAATGGCATTCAGATTCACGGTGGAATGGGATTTATCGAAGAGACGGGCGCGGCGCAGATTTGGCGCGACTCGCGCATCACGACCATCTACGAAGGCACGACCGGCATCCAAGCCGCAGACTTGCTATGGCGCAAGATCGTGCGCGAAGGTGGCAACGGATTGCGCACGCTGATCGGCGACTTGCAAAAGTTTAGCGGCGAGCTAGGCTCCATTCAAAACGAGCACTTTGAGATGATGAAGAAGTCGTTTGATATGGGACTGAGTGCGCTGGTGGAATCGGGCATGCACATTGCCACCAATGCGATGAAAGACCCGAAAGGCGTGAGCGTAGGTGCGTCTGCATTATTAGATTTGATGGGCGTCGTGTGTGGCGGCTGGCAACTTATGCGCGGCGCAATAGTGGCGCAACGCAAGATTGACGCGGGTGAGAACGATCCATTCTACAAAAATAAAATCATGAGCGCGCGTTTCTTTGCAGATCATGTGATGTCGCGCGCTAAGGGGCTGGCTTACTCCATCAAGTATGGCGCGCCGGGCGCGCTGGCTGATGCGTTTGATGCGTAAATGACAGCGGCACAACAAACAAACATCGAATCGCTTGTCGAGCAATTGGCATGGGACTCCAACTTTTGGGGTTTTCCAATTGCGCAAGTCAAAGTCAATGCGCTGAGCGAAAGTGACGCTCAGCGCATTGAAACGTGGTGCGTTACAACTGGGATTCGATGCGTGTACTGGCTGGCAGAAGTCAACCATCAGCCTTCGCTTACATTGGCGGCGCAATTTGGCTATCAGCTCGTGGATGTGCGGCAAAAATACTCGCGCTCAGTGCCAATAGACTTTTCGCCGAGCCACCTGCCAATTGACGCTCAGATTCGCAAAGTAAAATCTAGCGACGTGCCACTGCTCAAGCATGTGGCGGCGGATTCGTATCAAGCCACGCGGTTTTATTTTGACCCACACTTTGACCGCGAAGGATGCAGTCGTTTTTATCAGACGTGGATTGAGCGCAGTTGTGATGGCTACGCCGACGTCGTGTTGGTCGCCGAAAAAGACGATCAGCCTGTGGGCTATATCTCGGGTCACATAGATCATGGCGCGCAAAAATCGGCGCGGATTGGTTTGGTCGGCATTGCGCCACACATGCAAGGTCAAGGCATCGGACAAGCGCTGGTAGATCAGTTTTTGCTATGGGCATCGCAGCAAGGACTCAGTCGCTCAACCGTTGTCACCCAAGGCAGAAATATCGGCGCGCAACGCACCTACCAGCGTTGTGGTTTTTTGAGCGAGAGTGTGCATCTATGGCACCACAAATGGTTTGGCTGATGCTCGTCCAAAGTGTCTACGGAACGCCTTTTTTTTAATGTAATTGCCCTTGCGCACTTGTAAATATTCGCTAGACTTGCCAAAATTTTTTCCAAAAGAAAATTTATATGAAAGCAAGTGATTTGTCGCAAATCGAATATTACAAAAAAAATGGCTGGTGGGGCGAACTAACCCTCGATGACCTCTTTCAAAAAAACGCGCTAGACCTACCAGGTAATGACGCGCTCATAGATCCGCCCAATCGCAGCGAGCTTGCGTTTGGCGCATCGCAGCGTCTGAGCTATGTAGACCTCAAACAGCGCGTAGACAACCTCGCAAGCGCGCTTTTGTCAAATGGACTCAAGCAAGATGACATTCTTGTTGTGCAGTTGCCCAATTTTGTGGAATTGGTCATTGTGTATTTGGCAGCAGCACGCATCGGCGCAATCGTCAGCCCTGCGCCAATGCAGTACCGCACACATGAGCTAAAACAGATTTTGGAAATCACAAAAGCTAAAACATTTATAACCATCGCCAGCTTTTCTGGTTTTCATTATGCCGACATGGCTCGCGCGCTGCAAGCGCAATTCTCCACACTGCAACACATCATCGTCCTAAGCGACTCTCCAATCGAAGGAACCCTATCGCTTACTGCCATGATCCAAAACAACGGTGACGCTCAAGCGCTCTCAACCTACATCGCTCAGCACCCAAAAAACGCCGATGATGTTTTTACTATTTGTTGGACATCGGGAACTGAGGCTGACCCCAAGGGCGTGCCGCGCAGCCATAATCATTGGATCTCAATTGCATATGCCAGCGTGGATGGCGCAGAGCTTGACGAAGGCGCTGCACTGCTCAATCCATTTCCATTGGTAAATATGTCGGCGATTGGCGGCATGCTTTTGCCATGGCTCATCACGCGCGGCAAATTGGTGTTGCATCATCCGCTGAGCTTGCCGGTGTTTTTGGCGCAAATTGCCAGCGAGAAAATCAATTACACCGTCGCCCCGCCCGTGTTGCTCAATATGTTGCTGCGCAATCCAACGCTATTAACAAACACAAACCTCTCTAGCATCAAAAATATCGGCTCGGGCTCTGCGCCACTGTCGCCGTGGATGGTGAGTCAGTGGCAAGAAAAATATGGCATCCCAATCTTAAATTTATTTGGCTCAAATGAAGGTTGCTCGTTTTGTAGCGGTCCGAGCGAAGTGCCAGACCCTGAAGCGCGCGCACGTTTCTTTCCGCGATGGGGAGCGCGTGGCATCACATCAAGCAATCGTGGCACACGTGGCATGCAATCAAAATTGCTCGATCCAGTCACCCATCAAGAAATCACCGAGCCGAATATCGTCGGCGAACTGGCAATCAAGGGA
>CAZVQE010000302.1:0-3263 GCA_964628875.1 uncultured Anaerolineae bacterium | reverse complement strand
TCAATAGCTACCGATGGGCGCATAGCTGATGCCGCACCTGAGACGTTGCCAACCTTCATGTTAGATTGCCACGTGTAGCCGCCATCATTTGAAATACTGGCATACACACGCGGCAACTCGGAGCCTAGCTCGCGTTGATCCTCCCAAACAGCAATGACTTTCTGCCCGCGTTGTGCCACCTGAGGATACTGATGATTGGTGATTGTGCCTGTAGATGTAATCGTGTCATTAACACGGGTAGGAACTGTGCAGGTCATGACGTTGCCATTGCAGATTGACGAGTAAATATCCCAGCGGTTGTAGGGTGGATAACGGCGATCTTGCCACACCAGCACCAGCATGCCGTCATCTTGCCCTGCCATAGCTGGCAATGCCCCCCGATAGCCAGAATTGACAGTGACCTCTGTGCGTGAAACATAGGTGTTTGCGGCTGTGCGTCGTGTCAGAAAAACGTCGGTGTCGTTGTAAGTTGAGGCGATATAAGTAGCGCCCGTTGCATCAACGGCAACCGCAGATGCATAGTCACGGACTGGAGACATAGCTGTGAGCTCGGTCGCGCGTTCATTGTTGCGCGCAAAGACTGTGCCTGTATGCACATTGGCGTAGATATCGGCATATGTATTGCGCTCATCCGTCCATACAAAGGCAATCTGGTTGTTCGCTACGCCGCCGATTCCAATCTCAACATTGCTCTGAACGCTAGGCAGTGAGACGCTCTCAGCGACACGTTGATTAGCTTGCCATGCCGCAACACTGGCAGCTTGGCGCGGAGCAGATAGGGCAAATGTCAAAATAGCAACAAGCATCACGCCTATTACGCTGGCGATGATGAGGAGAATCGGTTTGCGCCAATGATTAATTTGTAGAGTAGTCATGGCTTTATTTGAAGAGATGTAAGCTGCTGCTTGAAGAGAAATTCAAGCCCGGAAAAATCGTGTCGTTGATCTGCGTGGTCGAAGCGCCCATGCGCTTATTGAGCGCCTCTGCGAGGATCAACCGATAGTCGGTGGTCATCTGCAAACCGTCGTTAAAGCCGCGCACGGTGAGCCCGGGCCAATTGCCCTGAACTTGGTGCGTTGCGTTTAGCGTGCTGTTGTGACCGATGACAAAAAATGCGTTGCCCGCGCCATGATCGCACCCGCCGCTTGCGTTTTGGAATCGCACTCTGCCAAATTCACTCACCACGACGACTGTAAACCGACCGACCCATAACGGGTCAGCGCTCATGTCGTCATAAAACGCTTTGAGGTTATTGGAGAGGTTGGTGACCAGTCGGGGGAATCGAGCGTTAGTTGACCAATCCACAGTGCCTTCGTTGTCATGCGTATCCCATCCGCCGCCTACATCAATGCTAGCTACGCGCAAAGGATTGGCAGTAAGCGCCGTAGATTTAGCGAGCCGCGCGACCGTCTGCAACGAAGAAGCAAATTGCCCGCCATCCGGCACGTAAGTGGAGCTGGTCGTATAAGACACGCCCGCCGAAGGTGTATATGCGCCCGACAAAACGTTTCCGAGCAGGGCATAGGATGCAAATGAATTGGTACCCGACGTACCGACGTAGTCACTGGTGGCTTGATACATTGGCTGCAACAATCCACGTTGTTCTTGCACAACAATGTTGTTGTAACTCTTGCTTGTATTCCAGACACCGCCAAAAGTTTCGGGAGAGGCGATTGCCAACGAGCTGTACCACTCGGATAATGATCGCTGCACACTGGATCGCGCCGCCACAGCCAATGCATCTGGCGTCGTCGGATACAACGCCTGCATATAGCGCGCCATCCATCCGCTGGTGTATCCGCGTCCAGCAGACTCTAGATAATCGGATGTGTCAAAGTGTGAACCCGTAATCTCAAACGTACCTGCCGCATGGATGATGCTCATGTTGCCATCGGCAAACAATTTGGCAAGTCCGCCTGTATCGCCGGCAGTCAAGTTTGGCACTGAGACGCCGCTCATGCCGCGCGCCATATCTGGGTGCAAGCCAAATTTGCCATCTAGGTCAAATAGCTTGCGCGTCGCCACGAGGTCGTTGGGCGCCGGAATATTGAGCGTAGGACGCAGGGTGTTGTAGTAAGCAAATCGGTCGGCTTCACTCGTGTTAAATGGCACAACCATATTGAGACCATCCATGCCGCCACGCACAAAAACAAACAGCAACAGGTCTCGATTGTTGGGCGGCAAAGTAGATGTGCTATTAGGCTCAGCAGCCGGCACATCGCCAAATGCCACTCCAGTAAGTCCAAATCCGCGCACTGCGGCGAGTGCGCCAAAGCTCGCGCAACCTTTCAAAAATTGTCGTCTATCCATGATGTGATTGCTCCTAAGAATTAGCGGTATTGAAAGTAGGGGGAAGCCAATAGCGTGCCGATGACCTGCCGTATGCGATTGTTAGTGCTGGTCACGTTAGTTGGCGTATTGCTGAGGGCGAGATATGAGATCAAGCTCTGGCGGTCTGCAGATGTAATCGAGCGTCCAATCAAGCGACTCGTCAAGCGATCTACGGCAGTCGCTGAGTCGGGTCCGACCGCATTGACAACGCCGAGGATCGCATCCAATCGCGCGTTTTGCGCCGGATTGATTGTGTTGTTTCCCTGATCTAGTTCGCCAAAGAGAAGCCGTATGATGCGATTAGCCAATGATAGACGTGTATACAGTTGATTGGCATTCCACCAGGCTTGCATAACATCAGGGTAACCCGTTGGCGGCGGGCAACCAAACAAAATCTGCCCAAGCGTTCCGGTATATGTAGCGAGGTCACCATTTTGCGCAATGTCATACAGCGCTACTGGGGCAGCTGTGTCAGACCCCAGAGCGCGCAAGGCGCTGGCATAAAACTCTAAGGGACGCTTGACCTTTTGCCCAAAGCTACTCTTAAAGTCTGCACCCGGATAATTTGCGAGGATGATCGTGCGAACGACCGTTTTGATATCGCCATGCGACGAGATAAACGCGTCTGCACCATCTTGAATGACTTGCGGACAATAGCTTTGTGGGTCATCGCTGATAAATCGGCGACACAGCTTGAATGAGATCATATAAGCCGTGCGCGGGTCTTCGCTCAGCTTGTCAAGCACCATCTCGCCTTGTTCCATTCCACCCATCGGCACATACAGCGGCGTGCTCTCCCCGAGCATCAGTGTGCGTCCGGCTGAGTTATGCATAGGCCAGTAAAAATTAAACTCACTCCCCGCACTACCGACATACGTCCAGCCCGTCAATAAATAGGCGAGTTGGTGCACATCATCTTCGGAGTAATTGGG
>CAZVQE010000301.1:0-3286 GCA_964628875.1 uncultured Anaerolineae bacterium | reverse complement strand
GGCAGACTCAACTTTGTTGAGCCGCTCAGCCAACGCCGCCGATTCACTTCGTCTTGTTCTCAAATTCCTCACGGAAATAACGCAGCGTGCTGATCACCGGATTGGGTGCGGATTGACCCAAGCCACACAAGCTCGTGTGTTTGACCAAATCGCACAGCTCTTCGAGCTGTTTGATATCCGCCTTGCTCGCGTTGCCCTCTTGAATCTTGGTCAAGATATGGTGCATCTGCGCCGTGCCTGCGCGACACGGGATGCATTTGCCGCACGACTCCTCCATGCAAAACTCCATAAAGAAGCGCGCAACCTCGACCATGTCGGTGGTGTCATCCATCACGATCATGCCGCCGCTGCCCATGATCGAGCCGACTTTCGCCAACGACTCATAGTCCACCGGCATATCTAAAAAGTCCGCTGGAATGCATCCGCCTGATGGTCCGCCCGTTTGCACCGCCTTAAATGTGCGTCCTTCGTTCGTGCCGCCGCCGATGTCAAAGACGATCTCGCGCAAAGAGATGCCCATCGGCACCTCGATCAATCCGCTGTTTTTGACTTGACCCGTCAGGGCAAATACTTTGGTGCCTTTGCTCTTTTCGGTGCCAATCGAGGCGTACCACTCTGATCCATGGCGCACAATCGGCGCGATATTGGCAAACGTCTCGACGTTGTTAATGAGCGTCGGTCGCCCCCACAGCCCGTACTCGGCGGGGAATGGCGGGCGTGGTCGCGGCGTACCTCTGCCGCCTTCGATAGACGCCATCAGCGCGGTTTCTTCGCCACACACAAACGCGCCCGCACCGAGCCGAATATCAACATCAAATGAAAACGCCGTGCCACCGATGTTGTTACCGAGCAGACCAGCGCGTTGCGCTTGGCGAATGGCGTTCTTCAGACGTTTGACAGCGAGCGGGTACTCGGCGCGCACGTAAATAAACCCTTTATTCGCGCCGACCGCATAGGCTGCGAGCGCCATTCCCTCAAGGATGCGGTGTGGATCGCCCTCCATCACACTGCGATCCATAAATGCGCCCGGGTCGCCTTCGTCGCCATTGCAAATGACAAACTTGCGCGCATCCATGCCACTCGGCAAATAATTTTGATAGCGGTCAGGGTTGGCTTTGGCGACGGTCGCCCATTTGAGTCCGGTCGGGAATCCCGCTCCGCCACGACCACGCAAACCGCTCTTGGTGATCTCCTCGACCACCGCCGCGGGCGTCATTTCGTTGATTGCGGATAGCAGTGCCTGATAACCGCCCGCCGCGATATAGTCTTCGATGCGGTCAGGGTCTATCTTGCCGCAGTTCTCCAGCACGATCTTAAATTGACGCGTAAAGAACGGCTGATCGGTCGCGCATGCGAGACGCTCAACCTTGTCGCCACCGATGCTCGCGACGATCTCTGCGGCATCTTCGGGCTTTGCAAATTGATATAGCGCATCCGTTTGGAGCGCGGCTTCCTGCTCGGTCATCTGCGATTGTTGCACCTCGACCAGCGGACCCAACGCGCACAAGCCCGGGCAGCCAACACACTTCACTTTGATTTTTGCGTCTTTATTTTGCGCCTTGAGTTCCTTCTCGATATTCGTCGCCAGTTGTTCACTGCCGAGCGCAGCACAGCCCGTGCCAACACACACATTTACTTGATAATCCAACGTCTGCAATGCGGCGTTTTCACGCTCAGCCGTTTTTTGTAGTTCTTCTGCATTCATAGTACGCTCCGTTTGGGGCTATTCATCCTTTTTGAGAATGGCATCCGCGCGCGCAATCAACGTCTCTTCGTTGAGCTTGCCGAGCGTCTCGCCATCCATCACCACCACCGGCGCCATAGCGCACGAACCAAAGCAGCGCGCCGTCAGCAACGAAAATCGTTTATCGCTGGTAGTGCCGCCCGTCTTCACATCAAATTTTTTCTCGACGGCAGACAGCAACTGTCGCGCGCCTTTGATGTAACACGCCGTGCCAAGGCATACGACACACACATGCGCGCCTGACGGCTTTAACGTGAAATAGTTGTAAAACGTGGCTACGCCATACACCTTGCTATAGGGCAGATGCAGAGCGCGCGCCACATGCTGCAGCGTAAATTCATCCAGATAGCCAAACGCCTCCTGCGCAGTGTGTAGGCTCTCAATCAGCGCGTTGCCTTGATAGCCATAGCGCCGCATGGTCGCCTCGATCAACTTATAGCGCTTATCCGCCAAACGCGGATCAGCATTTTGCGGGGCGCTCGGTTGCACCGCGGGCACTGTCGGTTTTGGCGCCGACGGAGGCGGCGTTGGCGGAGCTTTTCGTTCAGGTAAATTTGCCATGTCTCTCTTTTTTTCTCAAAGAGAGGCGAGGCTCAAAATAATTTTTATGCAGTTGAAATGTTGTAAGGCATCAACGCATATCAACAATCAATTCTCGTCACTCTTTGAGGCTACTGTAAATATCAATTGCCGCGCGACGTCAGCGCAGACGGCTCAGCACGCCACGACTGCAACATCTTCATGTAGTTCGCGCGCACATACGCCGCTGGATTGGCGATGTGAATTTGGCTCATGCTGCCGCGCATTTGCGCAACCGATTCATACTCATGTGCATCCATCCACTCACTCATCTGTGTCACGATCTCACGAATGCGCCCAACCCCATTGTGCAACAGCTCAGATGCCATCATGGTCACGTTTGCACCCGCCATCATGGCTTTGAGCACGTCCTCGTAGGTATGCACACCCGTGTTAATGGCGAGATCGGCGCGCACACGCTTATACAACACACCTACCCAGCGCATCGAGAGGCGCATCTCATTGCTGTCACTCAGCACTAGGTGCGGCGTAACATCGAGCGACTCAAGATCAATATCGGGCTGATAAAACCGGTTAAACAGCACAAGTCCATTTGCGCCCGTCTCGCTCAGTCGGCGCGCCATGTCGCCAATCGCGCTAAAGAATGGCGTGATCTTGACCGCAATCGGTATGCCAATCGCTTTGCGCACCTCGCTGAGCGTGTCAATGTAAACCTGCTCAACGCGCGCGCTGGTCGTATGCAGATCAGTCACGATGTAATAGATGTTGAGTTCGAGCGCGTCCGCGCCCGCATCTTGAATCAACTTGGCATAGCGCGTCCAACCACCCGGCGACACGCCATTCAAACTCGCCACAATCGGCGCGCGCACATCGCGCTTGGCTTTGCGAATAAGGTTGAGATAGGCGTCAGGTCCTGTGTTGTAGCGGCTCATGTCCGGAAAGTAACTGAGCGCCTCGCCAAACGTGTCGGTGCCGTAATTGAGATAGTGATCGAGGATGTGT
>CAZVQE010000300.1:0-3315 GCA_964628875.1 uncultured Anaerolineae bacterium | reverse complement strand
CGCGACCTGAGTAAATGGAAACTGCGCAAGGCTATCTTTTCAGCAGAGCCATTGCCGCCGAGCCTGCGCAAATGGCTGCTCGATGAACACGGCATCGAAAGCTTTAACGTGTATGGCACCGCTGAGTGCGGCAACCTCGGCTTTGAGGACAGCTCACACAACGGCTTCATCGTGCCTGACGATTGCGTCATTCAAATCTGCGACATCAACAATGGGCAACCCGTCAAAAACGGCGAGACGGGTGAAGTGGTCGTTACGCTATATCGGCGCGATTACATCCTCGTGCGGTTTGGCGTGGGCGATCTATCGGCGCGCACGGCAGACGGCACGCGCCTCGTCGGTTGGCTCGGGCGCAGCGGCGACAGCGTCAAGGTGCGCGGCATATTTGTGCATCCGCGTCACTGCGCCGAAGCCATCTCGCGCGTAAAAGGCGTCGTCCAATCACAAGTCGTCATCACACGCCACGAGCACCGTGATGAGCTGACCGCGCGCATTGTGCCAAGCGCCGACGCAAACGCTAACGAGGTCAGCGAGCATGTCGCAGCCGCGTTACAAGATGCATTGAAATTGCGCAGCAACGTAGAGACAGTTGCGACATTGCCCGCCGACGCAAAGGCATTTGTGGACGAGCGCAAGTGGGACTGAGTGCCAATCTTATGAAATCAACGCGTCGAGTTTTTGCAAGACCTCATTTAACGCCGCCGATGGCAAACGGCAAATAAACTCGGCTTTGCGCGCCTTCCAATCAAGGCTTTTGACTTGATCGGACAGCACGACGCCGCCGATTTTCAAGCCTTCTGGAATGCTGACTTCAAATGGATAGCCCTTGCGTTGGCTGGTGACTGGACAAAAAATAGCAAGGCTGGTTTTGACGTTATAGCTAGCAGGCGATATGACAAGCGCTGGTCTGCGTCCGGCTTGCTCGTGACCAGCTTGCGGGTCAAACATAAGCCACACAATGTCGCCTCTATCAGGAACGTATGCCATCGCTACCAGACCTCGCGTCCCATTGCCGCGCCTGTTTGAATTTCGCCGTGCAAATTTTTCTTCGTGATTTCAGATACTAATTCGTCCAATGTCCATTTCGGCGCGGATACTGGCGTAATGACAATCTGACCTTCATCCACGTTGATTTCAACTAAGGAATCATTTTGCAGGTTTGCATCTAGCGCAAATGTCTTTGGGATGCGCAAGGCAAGGCTATTACCCCAACGTTGAATTTTTGTGAGCATGGTTAGATTGTATCAACATTGAAGATACATTTTCGGATTTTGTGCAACAGCAAACGGTTTGCTTGAAGCAATCCGATCCTTTTTCAAGCATACGCTATTGCCTTAAGCAACTCAACTTCAAACACAATCGAATTTTCCAAATTCACCAGCGACGCAGCATCTGAAATCGTGACGAGTGTTGCGTTTGACATGCGCCTCGCCATCTCGCGCGGTTGCGCGTGCGTGCGCGGATTCAATTCGCCCACAAATAGCGTCACCGGACACGCGATCTTATGCAATCGCGCGCGGCTGTCAAACTCACTAATCGCTCGCCAGATCGCGCGATAGTTATCAGGGTCGGCGATGTGCGTCGCCATCTCGTGCTGCACATACGCGCGCACAGCGTCCGCGCAATCCAATGGCGTATAGCGTGTGAGTGATCGCGCAAATAGCTCCGCTTGCCACTCGACCGTGGAGAGTCGCAAAATTGCATTTGTAAATGCCAACACGAACGCATCCGACGCCGTGCTGCGCAGACCATACGTCGCGTCGAGTAGCGCCATCCCGCTCACGCGCGACGGCTGTCGCAGGGCGAGCGTCTGCGCGACCATGCCGCCAAGCGAGTGACCGCAAACATACGCGCGCTCGATGCTCAATTCATCAAGCACACGTGTCACATCGTCGCACATCTGGGCGATGGTGAATGGCGCTCCAGCGCGCGCCGACTCGCCGTGTCCACGCAGATCAATCGAAACGACGCGCCTGCCATTTGCCGCCAACGGCGCGACCTGCCCCGCCCACATCTGACGCGAGAGGTATGCGCCGTGCAGCAGCACGATATCTACGCCGTCGCCGTGTTGCTCATAGGCTATGCCGTTGATCGTTGTCACACTTTGATTGTAATTGCGCGGGCGCAAATTAGAATGCGGGCGATGAAGGTCACGTCTCGTTTGTTGTCATTGAGTTTGGTTTGGCTAATCGCGCTCGTCGCATGCACACGCGCACCGAGCCCGACACCTGAGCCGACGGCGGCTACAGCATCAACGCCGCCGCTCGGTCCAAAGCGCGGCGGATCAGTGACCATCATCGCGCCTGAGTTGCCCGTCACGCTCAATCCATTACTCAACACACAACGCGTCGGCGACGATCTGATCGGGCTGATCTTTGAGGGGCTGACTACGCTCGATGATCGCGGCGAGCGTGTGGCGTCACTCGCCACCCAAGTGCCGACCTTGCAAAATGGCGGCGTCAGCGCCGACGGCAAACGTATCGTGTATCAACTCCGCGAGGGAATCAAATTTGCAGATGGCTCGCCGCTGACCTGCGAGGATGTGCGATTCACATGGCAGGCGCGGCTGACCGCAGGTGTCGGCGTCGTGAGCAAAGTCGGCTACCAAGATATCGAATCGGTCGAGTGTCCTGCGCCGACACAAGTGACGCTCAATTTTCGGCAACCATTTGCGGCGTATCTGACGCTGTTTGATCAGATTTTGCCGCGCGGTTTTGGCAACCCACTGAGCATGCAAACGTGGAAAGTCAATCAGACTGCATACGGCACAGGCGCATTCAAAGTCAACGAGTATCGCGCCAATGAATTTATACGTTTGGCACGCAACGAATTTTTTCACGAGAAGGGCAAACCGTATCTCGATCAAATCGTCATCATTCCAATCGCCGACGCGACGCCTGCGGTCAACGTCATCAAAGCAAGTGAAGCTGACATCATTTGGAGCGTTGCGCTGCGTAGCGTAAATGAGCTACAAAACGCAAAAGACATCGCTTTGAGCCGCACGCCGCGCATCGGCGCCGAGCGTTTGTTTTTGAATTTGGCGCAGAACAAAGACGGTGGCTCGCTTGATGTGCCGCATCCGATCTTGGGCGATGCGGCTGTGCGCGCCGCGATCTCGCTTGGTGTCAATCGGCAGCGTCTCATTGATGGTGTGTTGAATGGCAACGCGCGCCTAACAACAAACGAACTCAACAACGGCGCGTTCGCTTGCAGCGCCATTCAACAGCCGACGTATGACCCTGCCAAAGCCAACACATTGCTCGATAGCGCAGGTTGGTCGCGCGGCGCAGATGGCATCCGCACAAAAAATGGTGT
>CAZVQE010000299.1:0-3338 GCA_964628875.1 uncultured Anaerolineae bacterium | reverse complement strand
CTAACAAAAGTCAGTAGGAGCAAGATGCGATTGGCGCTGATCGTGCGCACGCCGTCACGCAGGGTAGCACTCATAGCGGTGAATGGGTTATGCGCGCGATCAACGCGCCGAGCAAAATGGCGCTCCGGCATGACAAAGATCAATAGCACGCCGACGAGAGTGATACTAACGCCACCCAGCACCACAGGCAACGCGAGACCGACTTGGCGCATCAACACTGTGCTGAGAACGATGCCAAATAAACCCGCAATCGAGCCGAGTTGATCCGCGCGAAAGAACGCATGCTCTGCGCGCGATTCACCCAGCTCATCGGCGACCCACGCCTCGAGCGCGCCATCAATAAAGGTGACCGCGACGCCCCAGATCACCATCGCCACAATGACACCGCCAAAGGTGGGGATTGAACCTTCGACGACAAACGCCAGACCCGTGCCGATAAAACCGATGATGATCGAGAGCCGCCGCGAGTAGACATCGGCGACCACACCCGTCGGAATCTGAAACACAAAATACACGCTCTCAAGCACCGTGCCAACCAACACAAGCTGTAGCGGCGTCAGCGCAACGGTCTCGATCTGATACAGCGCGCTCGCCGTAAAGATAACGGCATAGCAAAAGGTGCGCGCGGTCTCAGCAAAGTAAAACACGTGGCGCGCGCGCTGGTTGGACGAATCGGACATGCGGCGCATGATACTGGTTGCGGCTCATATTTCGCTCAGGTTTTGCTTTATAATCCACACTGATTAGTCAGTATTGACTAATCAGAATTGGCTTTGATAAACCAACAAATCTAAAAGCTGTCATTCTGAGGCTCGGAGAGCGAAGAATTTCTGAAAAACGGATTGCACAGAGATTCTTCACTCCGCTGCGCTTCGTTCAGAATGACAGCGGGGATGTGCAGGTTGTCATCAGAGCTTGTTTTAATCAGAATCAAACGAAATGGAACGCGAACTTTTGCTACTCGGACTCTTGCGACAACATCGTATGCACGGCTACGAACTCAGTGGCGTGCTAGGCGGTGCGCTTGCTAGTTGCGTGGATCTCAAAAAGCCGACGGCGTATTTTTTACTCGACAAGATGGCGGCAAACGGCTGGGCGCGCGTCAAAGAGACCCGTGAGGGCAACCGCCCCCCGCGCAAAACCTACACGATTACAACGGAAGGTGAGACAGAGTTTCAGAGGCTGCTACGCGCCAATCTGGCGGAGTTTGACGCACCAAAAGCGGCCTCAGATGTGGCGATTGCATTTATGGATGCGCTGCCGCCAAGCGAGGTCATCACGTTGTTACAAGATCGGCGCGCAATTCTACTGGCACACCTCGAGCGCGCGCAGTCCGCGCCGCAACATAGCGAAGGTCTGCAACTTTTGATTGACCATCAGACTTATCTACTGCAGAGTGAATTGAGCTGGTTAGATTCGGTGATTACGCGATTGCGTGGCACGCGCAAAGCCACTGTCAAATCGCACACAAAACAACTTAAGGAGAAATAAAAAAATAATTATGGATTTCATTCAAACTATTCACGGACTTTGGCGCTGGGTGTTTGGCATTCTTGCCGTCGTCGTTGTCGTCAAATACGCGCTGGGTTGGCTCACGAGCGCCAAATTTACCGCGCTCGATCAAAAGCTCGCGGGTTGGTTTGCGTGGGCGATGACGATCCAATGGGTGCTGGGGCTGCTCAACCTCGTCATCAAAATCATGGGCGGCGCGTTTAATTCACGCGTTCACATCGAGCATTTGACCATCGGCACGATTGCACTGGCGTTGTCGCACATGACCAATATGTTTCGCAAGCGCGGTGATCGTGCGCGCTTCTTGGGTTCATTGATTTTGATTTTGCTGGCGCTGGCGCTGGGCGTCATGAATGTGGCGCGCGTACGTGGCGGATGGTTCTATTCACTGCCGTAACGCGACAAAGAATGCAAGTTCGGAATAAGAGTGAGTCCGTCATTCTGAGGAGTGCAACGACGAAGAATCTCTATCGCGTCAATATACACACCAGAGATTCTTCACTTCGCTTCGCTCCGTTCAGAATGACCATTCACATTTCAATTTACTCATCCTGAACTTGCACCAAAAACACACATCATGGATAACACCCCCGAAAAACTCGACTTTAAGCGTGTGCTGCCGATCTTTGTGATCGTGTTGGTGGATTTGCTTGGGTTGACGATTATCATTCCATTGTTGCCGCTATACGCCACCAAATATGGCGCATCGCCGCTCTTTATCGGCGTGCTGAGCGCGGTGTATCCGGTTATGCAATTTATTGCTGCGCCTACGCTGGGCAGCCTGTCAGACCGTTACGGACGCAAGCCCATATTGCTGGTCAGCCAGATCGGCACGTTGATCGGGTTCATTTTGCTGGGTTTTGTGAATGGCTTGCCGCTCCTGTTTGTGTCGCGCTTTATTGATGGCGTCTCGGGCGGCAATATCAGCACAGCTCAAGCCGCGATTAGCGACAGCACCAGCGAAAAGACACGCACTCAAGCGATGGGGCTGATTGGCGCGGCATTCGGTCTCGGCTTTACGATTGGTCCGGTCATTGCGTTTGCGGCGCTAGCGATGAGCGGTAACAACTATCAATTGCCTGCGTTTATTGCGGCAGGGTTTTCTATGTTGTCCATTTTGTTGACTGCGTTCTGGTTCAAAGAGACGCTGCCTGCCGAGCGGCGCAGTGTGCATGGCGCAAATCGCACGGGACTCAGCGCTATGACTCAGGCATTGGGTTTGCCCGTGATTGGCTTTTTGCTGGCGTTGATGTTTTTGCAACAAGCTGTGTTTGGCGGGTTTGAGAGTCTATTTGCGTTGTTTACGCTCAGCCGACTTGGCATGAATGCCAGTGGCAATGCGTTGTTATTTTTGTTCGTTGGCATCATCCTTGTGGTGGTGCAAGGTGGCTTGATCCGCACATGGAGCCACAAATTTGGCGACCGCTGGCTAATCTTGCTTGGGCTGTTCACATTGGCGGTCGGGTTGATTTTGTCATCGCTCACGCCGCAGCAACCCATGCCCGGCTACTCGCAAGGCGCATTGCTCAACGAGCTGCAAACTAGCACAAACAAAGCTCAAGTAAGTTTGCCGCCGGATGGCAACAACGGCTGGCTTGGCCTAGCTTGGATTTTGGTGGCGTTGATCCCAACCTCAATCGGCGGCGCGGTGCTGTCTAGCACCATCAACAGCCTGATTAGCAAAAACGCAAACAAGAACGAAGTCGGCAAAATGCTTGGCATGTCATCGGCATTTTCGAGTGCGGCAAATGCACTCGCACCATTAGTCGGTGGTGCGCTGTTTCAGTGGCTTGGCACGACCGCGCCATTTTTGCTCGGTGGAATCT
>CAZVQE010000298.1:0-3355 GCA_964628875.1 uncultured Anaerolineae bacterium | reverse complement strand
CAATTCGATGCACATGACTTGCATACCAAGACACAATCCGAGATAAGGCACCTTGTTCACGCGCGCAAATTTTGCGGCGATGATTTTGCCCTCGATGCCGCGCTCGCCAAATCCGCCCGGCACAACAATGCCAGCCACTTGTTGCAGTCGTCCGAGCAACTCGCCCAATTTATCGCGTTCGAGGTCTTCGCTGTTGATCCAATCAACGTCAATTTTGCGGTCGCATGCCTCGCCCGCGTGATACAGCGATTCGCGCACGCTCATGTATGCGTCATGCAGCTCAACGTATTTGCCGACGATGGCAATCTTGATGCTTGGTTTTGGTTTGTGAATGGACTCACACATGGCGCGCCATTCTGACAAATCAGGTTGTGGCTTGGGGGCTTGCAACCGCAATCGCTCACACACCCATTCTCCAAAGCCAAGCTCCTCTAGCACCAACGGCACCTCATATAAATTGCGCACAGTTGGCATCGGCAAGACTGCGCGCTCATCCACATCACAAAATAACGCCAACTTGCTGCGCGTCTCGGCATCTACCGGATAGTCACAGCGCGCAATGATGGCATCAGGCGAGATACCCGCGCCGCGCAGATCGCGCACACTGTGCTGCGTCGGTTTTGTCTTTAGCTCTTGGGTTGCGCCAATCATCGGCAAAAATGTCACGTGCATATACAACGTGTTTTCGCGTCCGATGTCGCGTCGCATCTGGCGAATGGCTTCCAAGAATGGCATGGCTTCTATATCACCTACGGTGCCGCCCACCTCGACGATGACCACGTCTGCATCGTTACTTTTGGCTACTGTGCTGACGCGGCGTTTGATCTCACTCGTCACGTGCGGGATCACCTGTATCGTCTTGCCAAGATAATCCCCACGGCGTTCTTTTTGCAACACTTCGGCATAAATCTGCCCAGTCGTAAAGTTGCACGAGCGAGACAGATTCTCATCAATAAATCGCTCATAGTGTCCGAGATCGAGATCGGTCTCTGCGCCATCTTCCGTCACAAATACTTCGCCGTGTTGATAGGGCGACATGGTGCCGGGGTCTACGTTGAGATAGGGATCGAGTTTTTGAATGGCGACGCGCAATCCGCGAGCTTTGAGCACACGGCCAATCGCGGCTGCCGTGACTCCTTTGCCCACCGAACTGACCACACCACCTGTGCAAAAGATGTATTTAGTCACGGGCTTGTATTTTAGCTGATTGCAAATTTTGATACGCCCGCTGCTACAATCGCGCCATCATAATATGAGTAAACCTCGTCATCATCTCGCGGGACCTTGGATCGGTGAAACTCAAGGCTGCGACAGCCCAGCGCATCTGTGGTCAATCGAACAGCATGGTGAACAGCTTTCAATTGAAACGACGTGGGAGGGGCAAAAGGGCAACTGTCCAATGTATGGCGCGCTGCATGAAAATGAGGACACCTTCACTGTTGTCGGTTCTGGCACGCACATCGCGCATATCCTCGACCCGCAACATTTTGTAATTGAGCAGTGGGACACCAATGACATCCGCGATGGCGTCGGTCCAAATTACGATGTTGTCTTTTCACGCCCGGGCATCGCCGAGCTGACAGCAAACGAGGCTTGGCTACGTTTTGTTGAAAAGCAAAAATCACAACCGAAAACAAAGCCAAAGAAAGTCGCAGCCACAAAACGCAAATCGTGATCGCCGATATTGTCCAACGCGCGCTGATCGGCGTTGCCATTAGCCTGGCCATCGGCTGGCTCGCCGTGCGCAAAAAATCACTCTCGCCCAGTGGCGCGCTCGGCGCTGTGGTGATCGGCAGCATCATCTTCGCATTTGGCAATTTCGCCGCAGGCGCGTTACTCGTCGCGTTTTTTGCGTCGTCGTCTGCGTTGAGCCACTACAAAAAAAATTCGTCGCAAAAAAAGCGCGTCGCAAAATTGTTTGACAAGACAGGGCGGCGCGACATCGGTCAGGTACTAGCAAATGGCGCTGTCGCTGCACTGAGTATCGTTGCTGCAGCATTACTGCCCCACCCGCTCAGTAGCCTGAGCCTTGCCGCGTTTGTTGGCGCGCTCGCCACCGTCAATGCCGACACATGGGCGACTGAGCTAGGCGTACTGAGCAAAACACCGCCGCGCCTCATCACAAACCTGCGACCCGTTACACCCGGCACAAGTGGCGCGATCACATTTATCGGCACGGTTGCCACCATCGGTGGCGCTGTGTTTATTGGGTCTGCGTGGGCGCTATTTTTGTTTTTGCAAATGGCGTTGCAATCGGTCGTGCCGCCGAGCGCAAGTTTTTTATTGGGCATGTTGCTGCAGTTTGTGCCAATGGCGCTAATCGCAGGTGTAGCTGGCTCGCTCAGTGACAGCTTGATGGGCGCAACGATACAAGCGCATTATTTTGACGCGCACGATCATGCACTGACCGAGCGCCCGCACGAGACCGATTCACACGGCAACCAAACAAAAAACCAGCGCGCTCGCGGGCTACGCTGGTTGAATAACGATTGGGTAAATTTTTTGTCTTCGCTGGTTGGCGCGTTGGTCGCAGTTGCGATTCAGCTAGCCCTCAGCGCATAGTCGCGGCTACTTGCGACATGCCGCAACAAACGCAGCAAATAACGCATCTGCATCAGGATTGTCTTTCAGCACTTCGGGGTGCCATTGCACGCCCAGCGCAAATGGCGCATTTGGCGCTTCGATCGCTTCGATCACGCCATCAGGCGAATACGCCACTGCGCGAAGATTTTTGGCGACGTCACGCACAGCCTGATGATGCAAGCTGTTGATTTTGATGATGGGTTTGCCCATGATGTGTGCTAGACGCGATTCTTCTTCAATCTTGATCTCATGCGACAGCAAATCCCATGGCAAGTTTGGAAAGAACGCGTGACGCGTCGCGCCGCGCTGATCGGTCTCGACATCTTGATATAGCGTGCCACCGTTGGCGACGTTGATGATTTGCGAGCCACGGCAGATACCAAAGTGCGGCTTGGCATCGCGCATCGCCCAATTTGCCAACATCAGCTCAGTGCGGTCACGCTCAAGACTAATCGCATCGAGTTTTGCACTCGCCGCATCGTTATAGCGCTCAGGGTGGATATCTTCGCCGCCCGTAAACATCATGCCGTCCAAGTGCGCAAAGATTGCGCGCAATGTTTCGTCTTGCAGTTTGAGTGGCACGAGCACTGGCGCTGCTCCTGCCTGCTCAAGGCGAGAGATGACGTGTCCAGTAAAAATGTCGAGTTCGGCGCGATATGCAGAGTCACCTTCGTGCGAGGTCACTCCGATCAATGGGCGTTTATTCATATAGGGGGCGATTGTACGCAATTTATGCGTGCCAGTGATATTCGACATCGGGTGCAGATTCGGG
>CAZVQE010000297.1:0-3379 GCA_964628875.1 uncultured Anaerolineae bacterium | reverse complement strand
ATCGCATTTGCGATTGCGGCGGCGGTTGCGTGGCTTGTGTTGAATCCGATTGTCTGGGCGCACCCGCTTGAGACGGTACAAGCAATGCTCAAAGAGCGCAACGATCTGTCTGCGATCCAAGTGCGTATCGAGGCAACAAACAATCCACAGCGTGTGTTGTCGGATGTCGCATCGCGCGTCGTTGCCAGTGCGCGCGTTGTGTTTTTTGAGTTGCCGATTGCTAGCGAGTCGCCTGTGTATCTGGAGCAACTCGAACCGCCTGCAATTACTTATCTCGCGCAACCGATCAACACGGCGCTGCGCCAGCCACTCGCCAGTGTCATTTTGGCGGCGCTATTTGTCATCGGTGCGATTCGATTGATCGCGTCGCGCTTTGATCGGCGCGCGCGCGATTCAACAAAATACATCGCGCAATCAGTATTGCTGTTGTGCGCGGTCGCGGCGGAGTTGCTCGTCGCCGTCGCCATTCCGCTGGCGTGGCAACGTTACTTTGTGCAGCTTGTGCCGCTCGCGCTGTTGGTCGCGGCGTTTGGATGCGCTACGATCATGCAGATACTAACGTCCGGGCAAGTCAAATTCCAAAACGGCGCTGGTCGCAGCATCGGTCACGAGTAGCTTGTTGCCGCTGATCGTCAATCCGGTCGGCAGCGCATTTGCCGCAAAGGTCATGTTTGGCAGATTGATCGGTTTGCCTTGCAGGTCAAACGCCAAGACTTGATGTGTGCGCGGGCTGCTGACAAAAATCGTATTTGCATTGATGGCGATATAAGGTTTGTGATCCACCGCCTTAAATTCGCTCTCAGCCAGATTGTCCCAAGCCGTGATCGCAAACTGACGCGCGTATTTGAGGTCGGGCGTAAAGACTTGCACGCGCTTATTCCATGTATCTACAACGTAGATATTGCCTTGCGTGTCGAGCGCGACGCCGACTGGCTCATTAAATTGCCCGTCGCCACTGCCTGCGACGCCAAACTGACCGAGATAATTTGCGTCGCTGTCAAACACTTGCACGCGCTTATTGCCAGTGTCGGAGATAAACATACGTCCTTGCGCATCAAACGCAATATCGCGCGGACCGAAGAAGATGGTGTTGCGTCCGCTGCCGGGGGCGTTGCTCACGCCCGCCGCGCCCCACGTAAATAAAAAGTTGCCGTCTTTGTCAAATTTTTGCATGCGGTGATGGAATGTGTCGGCTACGAAAATAGATTGATCCGGCGCAATGGCTACCATCCACGGCGCATCAAATTTACCGTTGCCTGCGCCCGCCCCACCAAACGATGACATCACTTCGTTGCTGCTGTTTAATCTAAACACGCGATTGCCACGATAGTCGGTCACAAGGCGCTCGCCATTTGCGGCAACTTTTATGCCCGCGTAGCTCAACGCCTTTGGAATGCTCGGCACAATCGGCGACACGGGCAATCCATTTGCGCCCGCTGCAACTGCACCGCTGCGATAGTCCCAGATGCGCGCGGCGACATCGTTGCGAATGAATACGTACATGCGGTGACCCGGCGACCAATCTTCGGCGGTGAGCGAGCTACCCTTGCCTGCAAACTGCGCATACTTGGCGTAGTCACGATTAAACACAACGTCCCACACGGCTGCGCGCCACGTCGGATTCGACAGACCTTTGATTAGGCTCGCCCATGTCGTGTCCTTGTAGTCCTCCATGGGCCACCAGATCAACATGTAATTGAAGCGTTGATAGTTGCCAGTCTGCTCGATCTGTTGCACGTTGGCGTCGCGTGACTGACTGTAGTCGCCGATGATGATGACATCCAGATCAGTAAAATCTTGCGGCAGCGTCTGACCGAAAAAGCGCCCATTTGGAAAGCTACGAAAATACCAACTCAGGGGCCAGTTCACATCGTTATCGTAGCCGACCTTGATCGTGTTGCCGCCGCTCAATCGCTCAGACAGTTCGCCAATTTGTTGTAATGCAGGCTTGATGGTGTTGCCACCGTGTGCGTAATACAAATACTCTCGCACATAGTCAAAGTTGATAAACGATGCCATATAAGCGGTGCGCACCGTCAGCACTGCCAACAGCGCCATAAACGCCAACAACATCGAACGCACCAACACACGCGGCGCGATTTGCGCGCGCACGACAAACGCCAACACAGCCAACAATAGCGCAGCAAAAAATGCGACGGTCGTCCACGTGTTGATCGTGGGTGAATCAGGCAAACCGAACAACAACGCGATCACGCGCACAATCAAAATCACCGCCAACGTCGAACCACCGACGAGCCACGCGCGTGCGGACGCGCTAAGCTGATTCCACGCAGGTGTCAATCCGCCGACCATACGATTCACAAACCAGCCGGTCAGAATCGTCATCGGCAATGTGATATGAGTAATCAACCACGGCATTTTTTCGCCCGCCATCGTGTAGGTCAACCACGTCGCCAGTGTCCACCAAATCAAAAACCCCGCAAACAGTAGGTCTTTTGAGTCGTGCTGAGCGTCTGTTTGTTGAATGGCGCTGCGACGGGAGAAAAGCAATTTGACAAACAAAGCAATCGCGCCGATGGACGCAAACATCGGCAAATACTCATACAAGCTGCCGATCAACAAATAATAAAAGCGTGGTTGGCTGCCGCGCTCGGCGCCTTGCTGCGACATCCAATAGCCAAGCTGACCCACAAAGCCCGTAGCGATGCCGGTCGGATTTGTAAACATGGATGTGTAGAGCGGAATCGTGATGCCAAGAAATATCGCAATGATCGGCAGCCACCGCCGCCAGCCCCAAATCAAACCAAACGCAATCGCCACCGCGATCAGCCCCATGCTGAGCGACAACAGCGTAATCAATGAGCTCATGTTGCCGCTAAGATTGGCGACATTTGAGAGTGTGTCAATTTTGATGAGTTCAGCGCCGCTCAGGAGCTTCCAGATGACGTTGAGCGGCAATAGCATGGCGGGCGATGCCATAAACAGCGTTGTGGTCACCAACACAACCAACAAATTAAACGCAGGCGCATGTTGCGTTGCGTCGGCGATCCATTCGCCAAAGAATCGGCGCGTGAGCCACGCCAACGCTACCGCCAACGCCGCCGTAATCAACATGACAACCGCAATCAACGCAATCATGCCCGCGTTGAGACTGACCGCAGCGGACGCGCCCGAAAAGTTTGCATTTGGCGCGAAGATCGAAATCAGCACGCGCCCGATTAGCTCAAACACAAGCGTCGTCGCCAACATCATGAACGCGGCGTATACGATAAACGCAACGCCACGCATCAGCATCTGTCGCTCAAATTTGCGCGCGAGCTGCCACAACGCCAACGGCGCAAGAAACGCCGCCCACAACGCGACGCCAAAAAAATTGGTGGCTTTGTCAGCCGCATGCAGCGCCAAAACCGCCGACAGC
>CAZVQE010000296.1:0-3380 GCA_964628875.1 uncultured Anaerolineae bacterium | reverse complement strand
TATGGCAATTGGACTGTGCGCAGTGGCGATTCGTACGCGATCGCGCCGTTTGCAAATTGCTGCAGGCGTGTTGGCGGCGTTGGTTTTTTATACATACACCTCTGCGCAAATGTTTGCGCCTATGCTGATCGTAGCAATTGGCATCGTGTGGCTCTCGCGCTCATCGCGCCGCATAAAAATTGATGCGCGTTTTATCGCGCTGGGTTTTGCTGCGGTGATTGCGCCGCTGTTACTGTGGATGGCGCGACATCCTGACCTTGTATTCGTGCGTGCGGGGCAGGTGTCCATTCTCAACCCAAGCATCAATCACGGTGATCTGCTCGGCACCTTGCTAGCCAATATCGGCAAAGCCGCAGGTATGTTTGTGGTGCAGGGTGATCGTATCTGGCGACACAACCTCTCAAATCGCTCCGTATTTGAGGCGCTGTTGGCATTTGTATTTTTAATTGGCGTTGTCGCTGTCGCATGGCGCTGTTGGCGTTGGTTGCGCACGCGACAGACGCAATACGCGCCGTTTATGTGGCTTGCTTCGTGGCTGATTATTTTTTTGCTGCCGACAATTTTGGCGGAGGACGCGCCGCATTATTTGCGCGCAATTGGCGCTTTGCCTGCCGCGTGTATCGTAGCTGCGATTGGCTTGGAACGCAGCATGGCGTGGATTTCGCGTCGCGGCGTATTTATGCTGCCGCGATTTATCACGCAGCGACTTGGCAGTGCGCCAGCGATACTTGCGACGATTGTGCTGCTTGTGAGCGGCGTGATCGTGCAACGCGATTACTTTGTGAGCTACACTAATAACGCACTGACTGGTTACTGGCTCGAAGCCGAAAACGTGGCACTCGCGCGAGTCATTCAACAGGCACGTAGCCCGATCTGGCTCGACAAGCGCCTCGCAGATAACAACCCGACATTGCAATTTTTATCGCCCGAGTTTGAGCGCGGTGATGTGCATGTTTTTGATCCGTCGAATGGAGTGCCGACTGTCACAAGTGCGACGCTGATCATTGACCCAAACGCAGCTTGGCAATCGGCGCTAAATGTGCGGCCGCCGTTGACGCAAATTGAATTGCAGCACGGCGCACTCGCACAAGCAGACAATGACCTCAAACCCCATTGCGCATTTGTGACGATCGCGTGGCAACCTGTGATTGAGATCGCTGCGCATCCGATTGCGCGCCTCGAAAACGGAATGGAATTGCAAAGTGCGGAAATTGATACGCAAGCGCGTGAATCGGCTCAAGACTGCCAACCGTTGCGGTCTACATTAGTATTGACGATGACATGGCGTGTCAATTGGGCTGAGTCGCGCGATATCGCTACATTTGCGCACGTCTTGCGCAATGGTAGCCTCGTTGCTCAATTGGATTCAGATTTAGGGCAGGGGCGATTACCGATGTCGGTCTTTCGTGTGGGTGATGTGATTGTTGAGCATTGGCGGCTCATGGTTCCAGATGAATTTCAGCTTGACCCAGCGACGGATCAAGTGGTTGTCGGGCAATACCTGCGCGGGACAAATAGCCGTCTGCGAATATTAGACTCAAACCAAAACGCCGAAACCGACTCGATTATGATTTTCCCAAAATGAGACTACTGTGGCAACGCGCTATGCATTTTGGCATTGCGATATGCGCCTTGACGATGACATGGTATGCGTCACCTGTGGATGCACAAACACCTGTGCCTCCGACCAGTGCTGCTAGTGGCGCAGCGATTTTTAAGGAAGCATTTGAAGGCAATTTCATTGCTGATGCTAATTGCAAAGATGGCACGTGCCAAATTCCAGAAGGTTGGGGCGTGTGGTTTGTGCCGCATATTGATTCGGACGCTGAAGGTATAAATGCGCAACCCTCATTTGTGCAAAATAAAAATCCGCGCCGTGTCAAAGCCGGCGCAGCCGCTCAGCGCATTTATGCAGACAATCAAACTTTTACGGGCGGCATTTATCGCATCATCCGCGATGTCAAACCCGGCGCGCGCTTGCGTTTTAGTGTCAGTGGCATGTCATGGTCGAGCAACGATGACAGCATCATCTCGGCGCGCCCATCGCGCGATATCAAGCTCAAGATCGGCATTGATCCCACAGGCGGCAACAACGGACAAGCTGCGCCACTCAATGGCTTGGTAGTGTGGTCAGGTGATCAAGATGCTAAAGATACATACACGCAATTTTCTGTAGAGATCGAAGCCAAATCTTCGACTGTAATCGTGTACACCTATGCAACGATGCGCGACAAGGTCAAACACAATGAGGTGTATTGGGACGAAGCGCTACTCGAGGCAATTACAGCTGCCTCAGCGCCTGCGCCATCGGTATCAGGCACGCCCGCGACGCCCTCTGCGCCGACGCTGCAACCCACGGCGACACCCGCGCCGCAGTCGGTCGGAGGTGTCAAATACACCGTCAAAGATGGCGACACCGTGTTGAGCATCGCACTCAAATTCAACAAATCAACCGACGACATCCGTCGCCTCAACCGCCTCAATGGCGACCTGATCTCCGTCGGACAAGAACTCATCATCGAATCGCCAACAGTTTTACCAACCGCAACACCTCTGCCGATTTTGGCGACGTTGCCCGCCGGCGTGACGGCAACGCCCAGCACGGGCGACCTCTGCATGTTGGCGTATTTTGACGACAATGGCAACGGGCGCCGTGACGGCAGCGAAGACCTCGTGCCAAATGTGGGATTGAGCGTTAGCGCAGGGGGTGTGTTGATACAGAATTTCACGACGACAGGCGCTGACGAACCCATTTGCATGCGTAGCATCAAAAACGGCGCTTACATCGTCGCAGCTTCGATTCTGCCAATCTATCAACCGACCACACCGCTCAATGACCTATTGCGCGTGCAAGGCGGCAACCGCGCGTTATTTTCGCTTGGGCTGCGGCGCGTATCGGATGGCACACAGAATGTATCGAAATCAACCACCGCCACCACGCGCTCACTCTTGCCAGAAAATCTCGGCATTGGTTCGATCATCACCTTGGCGCTTGGCGCCGCTCTCGTGTTTGCAATTGGCGCATTTGTGTTGTCGCTGATTACGCGACGCCGTAGACTGTGATGATGCGAAATTGGTTTGCCAAACACGGCAGCCTCGCTTGCGTATACGTCATTGCGGCGCTTGCGTGCGTCAATGTGTGGAGCGGCAATGGTATTCTCAACACGCGCGCAGGTGGCGACAGTCCGTTTTTATTGCAGCGCACATTTGAGTTGGCGGCAAACTTACATGCAGGTGTTTTTCCTGCGCGTTGGATGCCTGATGCTGCGCTTGGCTTTGGCTACCCGTTCTTCAACTTTTATGCGTCGTTACCGTACTACTTTGCTGCTGTGTTGAATCTGATCGGCATTGATTTACTCACAGCGATCAAACTGACGCAG
>CAZVQE010000295.1:0-3385 GCA_964628875.1 uncultured Anaerolineae bacterium | reverse complement strand
TAGATGGCGCGCCTGATCAGTTGAATCGCTATCGCTTTGTGGGGCGCCTCAAAGACCTCATCATTCGTGGTGGCATGAAGATCGCTGCCGAAGAACTAGAAAATGCGCTTATGGAACATCCGAAAGTGCAAGACATTGCCATCGTTGGAATACCATCGCATCAGACCGATGATGAGATGGTTTGCGCCGTCGTCGTGCCAAAGAAAGATCAAACGGTTACACTTGTAGAGATCAACGATTTCTTGCGCGAAAAAGATTTCGCGCCATACAAATTTCCCAAAAAGCTCACCATTGTTGAAGCATTGCCGCGCAATCCAGTTGGCAAGATCCTCAAGCGCACAATCAAGGAAAATTTAGTGTAATTTAGTTTGTTGATTTTTACAATTTGATTTGCATTTCGTTAGTTGGCGCAAATCCGAGCGATTCATAAATCGGGCGCCCTGCTTCGCTCGCGTGCAGCCTAAATATCTTGTGTCCGCGCTCGCGGCAATATGTCATTGCCTGCGTGACCAGTTGTTTGGCAAATCCGCGTCCGCGCATGTCGGGCTGTGTATACGCACTGTGATAGTACGCCAAAACACTTTGCGGAAAAAGCGGGTGTGGATTCCATGGGATAAAACTAACTGCGCCACTCGAAACAAACTCACCCTCTTGTTCAATTCCCCATGCAAAAATCGAGCGGTCAAGTTCGGTTGTTAAAAGCGCGGCGTAGTCGTTTTGTATTTTTTCAAATACGGCTTTATCTTGCGCTTCGCCGCGCAAAAATGCCATCTCAGCAAACATCAAGCGCCGATGCATTGCCAATGTCGGGATATCGTGCATGGTGGCTGGTCGCAATTTAGTTGAATTCATATTCTTTTACTTGTGGCTTCAAAATCTCAAAGCGCTGTTGAGCTATTTGCATGTCGGCATTAAGTAGGTGCATCGCGCCATAGTCTTCGATGTTAAATGAAGCAGCAACCGTGCCTGCCATGCCAGCTAAAACGGGATTGTCACATTTTGAAAAATGTGCGATAAACCCGCCACAATAGCTATCGCCAGCGCCTGTGACATCTACGACATTGACTTTGAGTGAGGGAATGTGAACACATATGTGCGTGTCACGCTGATAAATTAACGATCCACCTGATCCGATTTTCAGCACAACGATGCGAGGCCCGCGCGCGGCAAACCACTGCGCAAACTCAATCAGCTTTTCAAACGGTTGTTGCGCGTCTAGTGGAAAACCAAAAAGTGTGTTCACTTCTTGCAGACTTGGCATAAACACATCCACCAAGCTCAACAACTTTTCAACATACGGCATCAACGCCGGAGTCATAAAACGCTCGCCCGGATCGGCGCTGATCAGCTTTGCGCCGCGTCGTCGCGCTTCGCTTGGCAAAGTCAGCTGTGACTTGAGTGACTGCGGTGAGAGGTGCAGCGCTTCGATCGAAATAGGCAAATCCTCTGGGCGCGGCGCAAGCGGTTCATATTCCTCAGGGTTTTCTTGGCTGAGGCACGAATGCTCATAACCGATCAAATCATCGGGCATCAGTGCGCCAATGCGTGCGAAATGTTGCTCAGGATGAGTGTCATCACGCGTATTGTGATCTATGTAAGCATAAAACGTGCGATGATCTTGAGCGCCATTCACCGACACAACGCCACGCACATCAAAGCCGCGCTCTCGCCACAAGTCACGCCATGTGGTCGGAAAATTGACGCCGATGCGTCCGACGATGCCAATGTCAGGGCGCCATAGTTTTGCGCCGACCGCTGCATAGAGTGCGTTGCCGCCCATCTCGCGCATGCGCGCCTCACCCACTGCAGTTATTACGGTATCAACTCGCAAACCACCAGAACAAAACAACATATTAAAAATTTAAGAATTGGGTTGCAAAATCCAATAATCGAAGCCATTCATGTGCAAGGTAATCAAAGTGTGATAGTTGCGCAAAATCGCGGCTTTGACATCCGCAGGATAAAACTGCGCGCGAAAAATCACCAAGCCAAAATGATGCTCCTCAATAAGGCGAATCATATCGCGCGTATCAAGCAAATGGGCAACGGAAAGATTGTAAAGCTGTGTCGGATTTGTGATGACGGGTTTGCCAGCCAAAAGTGTCAACATGGCCTCTTCGCTCCACACATCACCCTTTGCCTCTCTGACAAGTCGGACGATCTCGTTGCCCACCTGTGTGTTGGCAGGGTCAAGCACATGCCCCAACTGTGTGTAGCCAATCGAATCGTAATATTTGAATGGAGGATAAGCCGATTTATCCTCGACTTGTAACAACTGCGCAATCCGACCAAAGAATCGCCCGGTTGTCGGCAGATGCACATTCAAGTGAGCCTGATACAACAGCACGACGGCAAACAACGCGGTCACCCACAATGGACTCACATCTCGCGCGAACAATCGCTGAAATAATCTCGCGGTGCAAACACACGACGCGGCAATACACGCGATGAGATACGTGGGTCCAGCGCCCCATTTGCCCGTCAGCATGCCCATGCCGCAGCCAAACACAAAAAACAACGACCATGCGCTGATCTCGCGCAATGAGCGCGCGCGCGCCGCATCGGCGATTTGCCACAGCACATAGATCGCGGCGCTTACGATCAATGCATGTTGCAACTGCCACCACTGCGCGTAGCTATTCCACGTTTGTTGGATGTCGTATTCGTTGACATTAGCCAGCACGACGTTAAACCAAAACTGTCCTTGTGTCAACACATTGAGCAACAACACGATCAGTGCGGTCGCTATGCCGCTGATGAGAATGGCTCTGAGTGCGGCGCGCGTCTGCTGAAAAAGTAAATAGGCAAAACCCGCAGCGATGCCATCAATCGCCTGCAACTTTGTGAAACCTGCAACGATCAGCAGCGCAACGCCGATTTTTGCAGTTCGCGTTAAGCGATCAGAGCCTGCGCGCGAACCAAGCTCAATTAACAAAACGCCCGCAATCGCAAACATGACCATCGGCATGTGCGCGCGCGCCAATGGGGCGATGTGATACACATAGTTTGCCGCCAAAAACGCCAGCGCGCAAATCAACGCAATCAGCAGTGCGTTAATATTGCGCGGTTTATTTTTGTGAATGGCGCTCGCCGCCCCGAAAATCAGCGCGCCACACATCAACGTGCAAGCAAACGTGACGACGCGCCCGATCCAGATATGCGTGCCAAACAGCCAAATCAATGGCACAAGCATGAGCCGATAGACGGGCGGATAGTTGCTGGCGTAAAACGGATACTGCGCGTTGTCGAGATAGATGTTTTGCCCGCGCGCGAGGCGCACCGCGTCATATAGCTCAAAACCCTCGCCCTGATCGTAGTCAAACGGGAACGCAAACAAGCCACGCGCATACACAAACAGCACGACCAAATAAAAAACAAACGGAAC
>CAZVQE010000294.1:1686-3392 GCA_964628875.1 uncultured Anaerolineae bacterium | reverse complement strand
AGATGAGACATGATTGTGAATGTTGTAATTGTGAGATTAGGCGATTGCGCTATGTAGCGCTTCTAGCAAACGTTCGGGCGCTTCTTGTTGCGGCAAGTGCCCGACATTGGGCAGTGAGATGAGCTTGACTGCTGGGTTGATCTCAACGAGCGCGCGCGCATGCACGAGTGGCATGACATGATCTGATTCGCCCCATATCGCTGTTGTTGGGGCTTGTACGGCGGCGATGCGCTGTGGCAAGTCGCGCTGTGTCACAAACCAACGCGGCAAATTGCGGCGTGTGCTGAGATACGCACCACGTTGACCGTCGTCCCACACGCGCTCGTTGACGCGCTGAAACAAAAAGTCACGATCCGTCTGCGGCAAATTGTCTATGTCGTTGTAATACACGCGCAGCGTGGCATACGCGCGCTCAGGGTGATTGCGCAGTGTGTTGTAAAAGTATTCGCCCAAAAGCGGTGCGGTGCGTGCCATATCAAGCGCTTGTTCGCGCAACGAGATATTTGAGCGGGCAAATGCGAGCGAGCCACCGACCAGCGCCAGCCGTTCGACGCGCTCGGGCGATTGCATTGCGGCGTAGTGCGAGACCATGCCGCCGAGCGAGCTGCCAACTAATGTGGCGTGTTGGATTGATAGCGCATCCAGTAGCCCGATCAAGCCGCGATAAAACACGGGCAACGTATAGCTGATCGCGGGCTTGCTGCTGCGTCCAAAACCGGGCAGATCGAGCGCAATTACACGCCGCGTGCGCGCCAGCGGCAACATGATGTGCCGCCACGTGTCTGCCTCATCCGCCAAACCATGCACGAGGATCAATGGCGTCTGCACCGATGCATGCTCGGCGAGATCGTAATAAAAAATCGAGAGCTGGCTGTCAATGGCGATCTTGTTGGCATATGGCGCGAGCCATTCGACGGGCTGCATCGGACGACGATACTTGTCTGCGGACATGATGATTGTGTCAGTGTAACTCACGCGCTAAACTATGCCTTGCATGAGTGAATCGCAAACGAGCGCAAAGACGCTCGCGCAATTGATAGAGGCGCTGCCCAACGGCATCGTCACGCAGCACATCAACATTGACCTTGCATCGCAACCCATTCACAAGATCACGATGGACTCGCGCAAGGTGCAATCGGGCGATGTGTTTGTGGCATATCGCGGCGTAGAGTCTGATGGTCACAAATACATCGGCAACGCCATCGAACATGGCGCGGCGGCTGTCGTGTGTGAGCAATTGCCCTCGCAAACGCCGAGCGTGCCAATCGTGCAAGTGCGCAACGGACGCGAAGCCTTTGCATGGCTGTGCGCGGCGCAACGCGATTTTCCGTCGCGCGCGCTGACGTTGATCGGCGTGACCGGCACGGATGGCAAGACGACCACCAGCACACTGCTCTTCAATATTCTCAAAGCCGCGTCGCTCAAGACAGGTCTGATTAGCACCGTCAGCGCCGTCATCGGCGACGAAAACTATGACACGGGTTTGCACACGACGACGCCTGACGCGGACGATGTACAGCGCTATCTGGCGCAAATGCGCGACGCTGGCACGACGCATTGCGTGCTAGAGACGACCTCGCACGGCACGGCGCAGTATCGCGTAGATGGTTGTGAATTTGATCTCGCGGTCATCACAAATATCACCCAAGATCATCTCGATTTTCATGGCACGCGCGAGGCGTATCGCGCCGCCAAAGCGCGCTTGT
>CAZVQE010000294.1:0-1586 GCA_964628875.1 uncultured Anaerolineae bacterium | reverse complement strand
GCCTGAGTCCACCGAAGGCAACGTCGCTTCGGCATATCCAGCTTTGCTGGATCGCTCAGCGCCTGACATGCGCCCTTCGACAAGCTCAGGGCGCGTATACGCCAGCGACATCCGACATGATGCAGACGGCATGGTGTTTGTGTTGCACTCGGCGCGTGGTGCGGTCGAATTGCGCTCGTCGCTGATCGGCGATTACAACGTGTCCAACATCTTGGCTGCCGCGACGACTGCGCTGGCGTTAGATGTGCCGACGAGCGCCATTCAACAAGGCATCGCACAGACGCGCGCGGTGCCCGGACGCATGGAACGCATTGACGCGGGGCAGGCATTTACCGCGATTGTGGATTTTGCACACACGCCAAACGCGTTGGCAAATGCGCTGCAAGCATTGCGACGCATCACGCAAAAACGCTTGATCGTAGTGTTTGGCTGCGCAGGCGAGCGTGACGCGCAAAAGCGCCCGCTCATGGGCGAAGCCGCCGCGCGTCTTGCAGATGTCGTCATCGTCACTGCGGAGGACCCGCGCCGCGAGTCACTCGACGCGATCATGGCGCAGATTGATATTGGAATTGCACGCGCCAACTCTAAGTCTGAGGTTCATCATGTGCCTGATCGTGGCGAGGCGATTGCGCTGGCGTGTAGCCTCGCGCGCGCGGGCAATGTGGTCGTCGCCTGCGGCAAAGGTCACGAGCAGTCTATGTGTTTTGGCACAACCGAATATGCGTGGGATGACCGCGTGGCGATGCGGCAGGCGATTGAGCGCGGGCTGGAGCGCGATTCAACAAAATGAAAACTCTATCTCTGCCGCACGGCGAAATGCAACTGCCGGTGTATCTGCCGGATGCAACCTATGGCGCAGTGCGCAGCCTTGACGCGCGCGACCTCGAGACGGTCGGCATCCAAGCCGTTGTGATGAACACTTTTCATTTGATGCAAAAACCCGGCGTGACGACGGTCAAGGCTCTGGGTGGATTGCATACGATGAGTGGATGGCGTCGTCCGATCATCACCGACAGCGGCGGATTTCAGGCGTACTCTATGATTCGCGAAAACAGCAAATATGGCACGCTGACCGACAAAGGCATCAACTTTCGCAATGAGGTCGGTGACAAGATCGTGTTTACGCCCGAGAAGAGTATTCAGTTGCAGATGTCATTTGGCGCGGATATCGTCATCTGTCTGGATGACTGCACGCATGTGGATGATGACCTCGACACGCAGCGCGCATCGGTCACGCGCACAGTGGCATGGGCTCGCCGTTGTCGCGATGAGTTTGATAAATTGGCGGCGAGCCGTGCAAAGCGCCCGTTGCTCTTTGGCGTGATACAGGGCGGCGGCTCGCTCGAGCTGCGCCGACAGTGCGCCGAACAATTACTCGAAATCGGCTTTGACGGTTTTGGCTTTGGCGGGTGGCCCCTTGATGCGAAGGGCAACTTGCTGACCGAGATCGTTCAATTCACCCGCGACCTCGTGCCGCGCGAGATACCGATGCACGCGCTGGGAATCGGACATCCGCAGAGCGTGATTGATACGTTTAAGATGGGCTACGAGATATTTGACTGTGCGCTGCCAACGCGCGACGCACG
>CAZVQE010000293.1:1004-3392 GCA_964628875.1 uncultured Anaerolineae bacterium | reverse complement strand
GCCGACGCCAAGACGCGCGTGACGCGAGCAGCGCAAGGTGTGCAAAAACTACTCGACGAGGGGCGCATTGTGTATGGCATCACCACGGGCTTCGGCGCATTTAAAAATAAGGTCATCTCGCGCGACCAAGTCGAAGAACTCCAACGCAACATCTTGGTCAGTCATGCATGCGGCGTTGGTGAGCCGTTTGATACGCCGATGACGCGCGCCATCATGCTCATCCGCGCCAACACACTCGCGCGTGGGCACTCGGGCATCCGTCTTGATACGTTGCAGCGTTTGATTGACATGCTCAATGCAGGCGTGCATCCAGTCATTCCACAAAAAGGCTCACTCGGCGCTAGCGGTGATCTCGCGCCACTGGCGCACATGGCATTGCCGATCATCGGCGAAGGCACGGCCCGATTCAACAATGAACTGATGAGCGGGGCTGAGGCGATGTCGCGCGCGGGGCTGGCGACCGTGCAGCTCGCCGCCAAAGAAGGGCTCGCGCTGACCAATGGCACGGCGGTCATGTGCGCGCTTGGCACGCTAGAGACATTGCGTGCCGAGCGACTCAGTCAGACCGCGGATGTGGCGGGTTGTCTCAGCCTCGAGGCGCTCAACGGCACTGATCTGGCATTCGACGCGCGCATTCACGCGTTGCGCCCGTTTCCGCGGCAGCAAGAGTGCGCGCGCTATTTGCGTGGCTTGCTCGACGGCAGTGAGTTTATGCGCCCGCACAATTCGGGCGACGTGCAAGACGCGTACACCTTACGCTGCATTCCACAGGTGCATGGCGCGGCGCGCGACGCCATCGCCTATGCGCGGTGGGCGTTTGAGATTGAGTTGAATTCGGTCACAGACAATCCACTCATCTTCTTCGATGACACGACCGACGAGATGACGGTAATCTCGGGCGGCAATTTTCACGGTGAGCCATTGGCGATTGCGATGGACTATCTTGGCTTTGCGGTGGCTGAGCTAGGCAACATCTCTGAGCGGCGCGTCATGCGTCTGACCGACGAAGCCTCAAACACACAAGCGCTGCCGGCGTTTCTGACCCGCAGCGGCGGACTCAACAGCGGCTTTATGATTACGCAGTACACGGCGGCGGCGCTCGCCACCGAAAATAAAGTGTTGGCGCACCCAGCGAGCGTAGATACGATTCCGTCCTCAGCCAACGTCGAGGATCATGTCAGCATGGGCGTGACCGCCGGTCTCAAGCTGCGGCAGATTCAAGACAACGTTGAGCGCATCTTGGCGATTGAGTTGCTATGCGCCGCACAAGGTGTTGATTTTCGCAAGCAAGCGATGGGCGCAGACAAGCAACTTGGGCGTGGCACATCGCATGCATACGACCTCATTCGCACGCGCGTACCATTTGTTGAGCGCGATGTGACGATGTACCCGCTGATCGAGTCGGTGCGCGCGCAGGTTGCAAGTGGCGAAATGGTCGGCGCGGTGGCGAATGCTTTGCCGTAACGTTACACGTTGAATAGGAAGTGCATGATGTCGCCATCGCGCACAACGTATTCTTTGCCTTCGGAGCGCAGCTTGCCGGCGGCGCGAATGGCGCTCTCGGTTTTGTGATGCTTTAGATCGTCAAGCGTGTAGACCTCAGCGCGGATAAAGCCTTTTTCAAAATCGGTGTGAATGACACCTGCGGCTTGCGGGGCTTTATCGCCGACATGGATCGTCCACGCGCGAATTTCTTTTGGTCCAGCCGTAAAGTAACTCTGTAAGCCAAGCAAACGATATGCCGCGTGCGACAGCTTGCTGAGTCCGCTTTCGCTCAAACCTAGGCTGTCCAGAAATTCGCGTTTTTCGTTTTCACTTTCGAGCGCGCTAATTTCGGATTCGATGGCGCCGCTTATGCAGACGCACTCAGAATTTTCGACTTTGGTGAGCGCGCGCACTTTTTCGACGCTAGCATTGCCGTCACCGCTCGGGTTCGATTCGTCCACATTGCAGACATACAACATTGGCTTTGTGGTGATCAAAAAGAACCCGCGCGCGACGCGTTGTTGGTTGGCGTCCCACGATTTCATCACGCTGCGTGCGGGTTTGCCCTCTTTGAGCGCCGCGACGATTGGCTCTAACAATTCGGCACGATGCGCACTCTCAGCATCTTTGTTGCTGGCGGCACGCTTATTTTTTTCGAGTTGTTTTTCGGCGCTGTCGAGGTCAGCCAACGCTAGCTCAAGATTGATGATCTCTATATCGCGGATCGGATCCACTCCACCGCTGACATGCACGACGTCAGGATTTTCAAAGCAGCGCACCACATGCAAGATGGCATCCACCTCGCGGATGTGTCCCAAAAATTTGTTACCGAGACCTTCGCCCTGAGATGCGCCCGCCACCAAGCCCGCGCCTCGCCACGCAAAGATGCCGAGCGAAACTCTG
>CAZVQE010000293.1:0-994 GCA_964628875.1 uncultured Anaerolineae bacterium | reverse complement strand
TACTACCTCGATGTAGGCTGGCACGATCTTTTCTGTCTTGATAAATTGCTCGATCTCTTTTAATCGCGGATCCGGCACAGCCACAACGCCTGTGTTTGGCTCGATTGTCGCAAAAGGATAATTTGCAGCCAACGCGCCTGCCGCAGTCAGTGCATTAAAAATCGTGGACTTGCCAACATTTGGCAAACCCACGATACCTGTAGATAAACCCATATCAGAGCGATTATAAGTGGCGCAGGTATATTGACCACATGAAAAGAATTGCCGCGCAGAACATGTATCCATGCGGCGCACTGAATGCCATTACGGATGTGGCAGGTGTATGTGTCGGTCACATGACGTTGATCGAAGGTGACGACATTCGCACAGGCACGACAGCCATTCTGCCGCACAACGGCAACCTGTATCAAGACAAAGTGCCGGCGGGCATCGCTGTGGCAAATGGCTTTGGCAAGTTGATGGGTTATACGCAAGTGCGCGAGTTGGGCGAAATTGAAACGCCCATCCTGCTGACCAATACGCTGTGTGTGCCGCGCGCCGCAGATGCCATTCTCGACTGGACGCTGAGCCAAGCTGGCAACGAAAATGTGCGCTCGGTAAATCCCGTCGTTGGCGAAACAAACGATGGCACGCTCAACAACATCCGCAAGCGCGCGCTGACGGTGCAGCATCATCTCGACGCGATCAAAGCTGCGCGCGGTGGCGCAGTGCAACAAGGATGTGTCGGCGCAGGCACTGGCACGATGGCATTTGGCTACAAAGGCGGCATCGGCACGGCGTCACGCGTGTTGCCAATCGAACACGGGGATTTTACCGTTGGTGCGCTGGTACAAAGTAATTTTGGTGGTGTGCTGCAAGTGCTAGGTCATCGCCCTATCGCGCGCGCCGCTGATCGCGCAAGCGGCGACGGCTCGATCATGATCGTGATTGCGACGGATACGCCTTTGTCAGATCGCAACCTCACACGCTTGGCGCGTCGCGCGTTTGCGGGGCT
>CAZVQE010000292.1:0-3420 GCA_964628875.1 uncultured Anaerolineae bacterium | reverse complement strand
AACAGATCGCCCATGCTCAGCTCAGGCAGTCGCTTGCCATCTTTGTCTTCGTCTTCGTTTTTGGCGTCACCTTCGTCGCGGCTCTCTTCATATACTTTGAGAAAACCGATAAATTTCACGATGCTGCCACTTGCGCGGAACCAATACATGGGCGTGTAATCAGCCGTTGTCAACGCAGATATGCTTTGCCCCGCGGGCAGCGCCTCGATGTCAACCGTTGTTGCATCAAAGATCGCGTTTGACATTTGGCTGGCAACAAATCGCTGCCAAATCAATTCATACAAGCGCAACTGATCTTTGTCGAGATATTGCTTGATGGACTCGGGCGTGCGATACGCCGACGTCGGACGCACGGCTTCGTGTGCCTCTTGAGCGTTCTTTGCGCGTGAGGTGTATTTGTTTGGCGTCGCAGGCAAAAAGTCCTCGCCGTATCGCTCACTGATAAATTGGCGCGCTTCTTGTTGCGCGCTCTCAGCGATATTGACCGAGTCGGTGCGCATGTAGGTAATCAATCCAACCGTGCCTTCACCGATATCAATTCCCTCATACAACGACTGTGCCGTGCCCATCGTGCGGCGCGCGTTAAAGCCGAGTTTGCGACTGGCTTCTTGTTGCATCGTGCTTGTGGTGAATGGCGCTGTCGGTTTGCGCGTGCGATCCTTGCGTTCGACTTTGAACACATTCCAGGCTGCCTTCTCCAATACATCTACGATTGGGCGCGCGTCCGATTCCTGATGCAGCTCAGGGTCTTTGCCGTTGAGCTTAAACAACCGCGCGACAAATGATTTGTCCTCGCTTGGTTTTGCTAGCTCAGCTTCAATCGTCCAATACTCGACTGGCACAAACGCGGCGATCTCGCGCTCGCGCTCACACACGAGCCGCAACGCAACAGACTGAACACGTCCCGCGCTCAGACCGCGTCTGCTGAGTTTGTCGCTCACGAGCGGACTGAGCGAGTAGCCGACCAAGCGATCCAAAATGCGCCGCGCTTGTTGTGCGTTGACAAGATTGACATCAATCTCGCGCGGATTTTTAAACGCGTGATCTATCGCGTGGGGCGTGATCTCGTGAAATTCAACACGCCGCACGGGTTTGTCCGTCAGCTCTTGCTCCAGCGCCTTTGTCAAATGCCATGAGATGGCTTCGCCTTCGCGGTCAGGGTCGGTTGCCAGCCACACTTCGCGTGCGCCCTTTGCTAGCGTCTTTAGCTCTTTGACTGTCTTGCGTTTTGCCATTGGCACGATATACGTGGGCTCAAAGTCATGCTCCAGATCAACACCAAGTCGGCTCTTTGGCAAATCGCGGATGTGTCCGACGGACGGCTTGACCGCAAATTTGCCGCCGAGAAATTTACCGATGGTGCGTGCCTTAGTCGGCGACTCGACAATCACGAGCGGTTTGCCGTTGGCGCTGATGCTGGCTTCGTCACCGCCTTTGCTGCGCGTTGATTTCGATTTTGTTTTTGCGCTGGTGGCTTTCTTTTCGCGTGGCTTGCGCTCGACGACGGGTGGCGTCATGCCCTCATGCGCGGGCGTGCGACCCATCTTAAACACTCTGCCACCGCATTCGGGGCAGGTGCCTTCGGTGGCGGGCGACCCATTCGCAAAAAAGATCGGTTTTGGATTGACAAGCTCGCGCTTTGCGCGGCACTTAAAACAGTATGCTTCCATTTTGTTTATTCGAATCGGGCGGTGCGAGATATCCGCGAAACTGTGATGTTGCACTCAGGCGCACTTCATTTTTGAGAGGCGTCTTGCATCACCCGTAAAAGTTGATTTGTAAATCGCGCCACGCTAAAGTTCTCGGCGTGTGCGCGGATTTGATCGGGCGCGAAGTTTACATCATTCATTTTTTGAATCGCATTTTTGAGCGATTCGACGTTTTGCTCGGCAAATAGCAAACCCGTTTTGCCGTCAATCACAGTGTCAAGCGCGCCGCCGCCAGCAAACGCAATCACAGGTTTGCCGCATGCCATCGCTTGTATCGGCGCGATACCAAAATCCTCGAGTCCCGGAAAGATAAATGCACGGCAGTCGTTGAGCAGGCTGATAAGTTCATCGTCGCTCACGCGCCCGAGCAGTTTGACTGTGCTGCCCGCCATTGACTGTAGGCGCTCACGGTCGCGCCCTGCGCCGGCGATCACGAGCGGCAGATTGAGCTCGTTGCAGGCTTGAATGGCTAAATCAATGCGCTTATACGGCAGCAACCGCGACACGATAAAAAAGTAGCCGCCGCTCTGAGTCGCGCCTGTCTGCGGCTGAAATTTTGCCAAATCAACCGGCGGATAAATGACCTCCGAATCGCGCTTGTAATGTTGTTGGATGCGACGTTTGATCTCGCTCGAGATGGCGATAAATTGGGTCACACGCTGCGCGGCGCGCGACTCCCATTGACGCAATAGCGCGTTCATCATTCTCAACATCGGTAGCGCCACTGTCGGAATATTTTCGCGCTTCGCATAGGCATCAAAATCGTAAATAAAACGCGACGGAGTGAGGCAGTAACACACATGTTGCGTTGTAGCCGCGCCGTGAGCGCCGATGCAAAAACCGCTCTTATTGCTGAGGATCATGTCATGCTCGGGCGCGATTTTGTAGCGTGACCACGTCAGCGCAAATAGCGGCATATACGGCTGATGATGCCGATGAATCTGTGGCAGGCGATCCATCCATGAGCTACGGATGTCCCATGTGCGCCATGCGGCGGGCATACGCGCGCGATCATAGATGCTGGTAAAAATAGGCGCGCGCGGGAACATGTCATGCAACGTGACCAGCACATCTTCTGCGCCGCCCAGTTGATTGAGCCAATCATGCACCAGCGCGACGTTGTTCATGCTTGCGTGAGCGCCAGCTTGAGCTGATAGCAAAACGCGGGGATGTCCGGCACGACGCGCCCCCACACAATCGTTTTGCCATCTACACGGCTGATAAATGCGGCCTCGTCGCGCCATGTTGCGCCCGCGTTGGCGAGGTCGTCTTTGATGGCGATGCTGCCCGTTGCGTTGTGTCCGCGCACGATGTCGGCGCTGACGCCAACCCAGCCCGCATGGCAAATCATGCCGATGACTTTGCCATTTTCATAGGCACGGCGCACGAGATTTTTGACTGAGTCGTAGCGGCGCAGTTTGTCGGGCGCCCAGCCACCCGGCACGATGACCGCGTCTATGGTTTGTGGGTCAATGGCTTCCGCAGCGAGTTCACTTTGCGCGCTGAGCCCGCCGCTTTTGCTTTTGTAAATTGCGCCTGGTTTGGGCGACGCGATTGTGACTTGCGCGCCTTCTGCCTGTAGATACATGACCACCGCCCAAAACTCAAGGTCCTCAAAATTTTCTTCGACGAGATAGACGATATGTTTGTTGGCTAATGTTTTCATCTTTCTGCAAATTAGATTGTTATCGTTGTAGGAGCGGGTCTCAGA
>CAZVQE010000291.1:0-3430 GCA_964628875.1 uncultured Anaerolineae bacterium | reverse complement strand
CTATTTGCAATTGGCTATATCAAAGGTTTGCGTCAAGCAGTGTATGCCTAAAAAAGGTTGGCTGTGCCCGTTAAAGCCAAATTCACAAAAATAAACAAACAATGAAAATCGCAATCACAGGTGCAACTGGTCGAGTCGGCACCGAAGTCGCGCGTCAAGCGCAAGAACACGGTTACAGCGTCGTTGGCATTGATCGTGTCGCGCCAAACTCAAAAGACATGCGCGGCAAAGTCGTCGGTGGGGTCGAGTATGTCGTGGCGGATGTGGATGATTACGCTGCGCTCGAGAGTGCATTTGCCGGCTGTGACGCGGTTGTGCATTTGGCGGCGATCCCGTCACCCGGGCATCATCCAGATCAAGTCGTGCATAACAACAATGTTGTCGGTAGCTATAACGCACTGATTGCCGCAGTAAAAAATGGCATCAAGCGCGTATGCCAAGCCAGCAGCGTCAATGCCACCGGACTTGTATTTAGCCGCGCGCCGCGTTTCGATTATTTTCCGCTTGACGAAAAACACACCACTTACAACGAAGACCCGTATAGCCTGAGCAAATGGATTTGCGAAGCGCAAGCCGATAGCATCGCGCGCCGCTATGAAGATATGAGCATCGCCAGCATGCGGTTTCATTGGGTGGTGGACAACGAACATTGGGTCAAGACCGAGGGCACCAAACATGGCGATTTTGTCGCCAAGCAATTGTGGGGCTACACCGACATCAAAGCTGCCGCGCGTGCATGTCTGCTTTCGCTCCGCGCGCCATTCACAGGTCACGAGGCGTTTTACATTTGCGCGCCAGACACGATGATGCCGCAGTTGTCACTAGAGTTGGCGAGTCAGTATTTTCCGAGCGTTCCTATTAGAGGAAATTTAAGTGGGCGTACGAGTTTCTTTGACTCAAGCAAAGCTGAGCGCTTGCTAGGTTGGAAACACAATCAATAAATCAAAAACATGCCAAAAAATCAAACTCCCAAAAAGCCGCAACCGACTGACTTTGTCAAGACAAATTCACACCCAAGCGATCTACGTATCACCGATATGCGTGTTGCCGTTGTAGGTTGGGATCATTGGCGATTTCCGATCATCCACATAGATACAAATCAAGGCATCAGCGGCTATGGCGAGGTGCGCGATTTTGCCAGCAAAAACTATGCGTTGATGCTCAAGAGCCGCCTCATCGGCGAGAACCCTTGTAACGTCGAGCGGCTATTCAAAAAAATCAAACAATTTGGCGGGCATGCGCGGCAGGGCGGTGGAGTGTGTGGCATCGAGATGGCGCTCATGGATCTCGCCGGCAAAGCTTACGGCGTGCCAGCTTATGTGTTGGCGGGCGGTAAATATCGTGACAGCATCCGCATGTATTGCGATACGCCAAATGAGCCAACTGGCAAAGCCATGGGCAAAAAGCTCAAAGAACGCATCGCCAAAGGTTTTACGATGCTCAAGATGGATGTCGGCATCCAACCGCTCATCGGCGTCAAAAATGCATTGACGTATCCGAAGGGCATGCTCAAAGTGGATGACGGCACGCCGGTCGGGCGCATGCTCGATATCAATAACACAATGCACCCATTCACCCACGTCCATATCACACCCAAAGGGCTCGAAATGATTTGCGAGTATGTAGATGAGGTGCGCTCGGTGGTTGGCTATGAGGTGCCCATTGCCGCGGATCATTTTGGGCACATCGGCATTGATGATTGTTTGCGGCTGGGTCGTGCGCTTGAGCCGTTTAATTTGGCTTGGCTCGAGGACATGGTGCCGTGGCAATTTACTGAGCAGTGGGTGCAGCTCGAGCGCGCGCTCGACACACCCGTGTGTACGGGCGAAGACATTTATTTGCGTGATGGATTCAAGCCGTTGATTGAGGCGCAGGCAGTGAATGTCATTCATCCTGACCTTGCCACCAGCGGCGGCATCCTAGAGACCAAGCGCATCGGCGATCTGGCGCAAGAGCATGGCGTCAGCATGGCGATGCACATGGCTGGCACACCCATTAGCACGATGGCGAGTGTGCACTGCGCCGCTGCCACTGAGAATTTCATCGCCCTAGAGCATCACTTCAGCGAAATTCCCTATTGGAACGATTTCATCTCAATCGGCGGCAAGACAGCGCCGATCATCAAAGACGGCTACATTGATGTGCCAGAGGCACCCGGACTCGGATTTGAGATCAATGAAGAAGTCATCAAAGAGCATCTACTGCCCGGCGAAGAATGTTTTGCGCCGACACCACAGTGGGACACCGAGCGCAGTTGGGATCGTCTGTGGTCGTAGAGTAAAAACAACATGAAAATCACCGACATCAAATCATTTCCGACGTGGGTCGGCAATCGCAATCAGATGATCGTCAAAGTTGAGACTGACGAGGGCATCTACGGTTTGGGCGAAGCAGGCTTGAGCGGACGCGAACTTGCAGTCGTCGGCGCGATCAATCATTTCCGCGAGTTTCTCATTGGACGCGACCCGATGCAGATTGGGCGAATCTGGCAAGAGCTGTATCGCAGCCAATACTTTGAGGGTGGGCGTGTGCTGTTGGCAGCGCAGAGCGCCATTGACATCGCGCTGTATGACATCAAAGGCAAAGCGCTGGGCGTACCCGTGTATGAGTTACTTGGCGGCAAGCAACGTGAGGTGATCCCGTGTTTTGCAACCGCCAGCGGTCACGAAGCCAAACTGATCGAGGATGTCAAGCTGCTGATGTCACATGGCTGGAACATCATTCGCACAGCACCAATGATGCCAAACACAGAAGGCGGCTTTGTCAAAGAAGGCAATACCTTTGAGCCGCGCGAAAGCATCCCGCTGACCGCAAAATGGCTCACTAGAGTGCGCGAGGAATGCGGCAGCGAAATCATGCTTGGCATTGACTATCACCATCGCTTGAGTGTGGCTGAGACAGCATCGTTTTGCCAGCGTATGCCAAAAGGCACGCTCGACTTTATCGAGGAACCCATCCGCGATGAAACGCCCGAAGCCTACGAAGCGCTGCGGCGCATGACCGATGTGCCGTTTGCGATTGGCGAGGAGTTTGCGAGCAAGTGGCAGTTTTTGCCATTCATTGAGCGCGGTATCACTGACTTTGCGCGTGTGGATATTTGCAATGTCGGCGGATTTACCGAAGCGATGAAAGTCGCGGGTTGGGCGGAGGCGCATTACATTGACCTCATGCCGCATAATCCGCTGGGTCCAATCTGCACTGCGGCGACAATTCACCTCGCGGCTGCTGTGCCAAACTTTTTTGCGCTCGAGACGCGCGTCACGCAAACTGAAAATCTGTACTACAACAAAGATACATCGGTGGATGAGTTGTTCCCGATACAGCCCAAGCTCGTTGGCACGAGTTTCCCGGTGCCGACTGCGCCCGGACTTGGCATCGAGTTTAATGAGGCGCTGGCGGGCAAACAACAATTCAAATTTTGGGAGGCGCC
>CAZVQE010000290.1:0-3442 GCA_964628875.1 uncultured Anaerolineae bacterium | reverse complement strand
GCCGCAAGGCTATGTTGCAAGACATTGCCATCCTCACGGGTGGTCAGGTCATCACTGAGGAAATGGGCCGCAAGCTCGACGGCGTCACCCTCGACGATCTCGGTCGCGCGGGCAAAGTTGTCGCTACCAAAGACAACACGACCGTCATTGAGGGCGCAGGTGACAGCAATGCTATCGAAGCTCGCTGCGAAGAGATTCGCGCCGAGATCGCCAGCAGCACCAGCGACTATGACAAAGAGAAGCTCAACGAGCGCCTCGCCAAGCTCGCCGGCGGCGTCGCGGTGATCCGCGTCGGCGCGGCGACCGAGACCGAGCTCAAGGAAAAGAAGCATCGCGTCGAGGACGCGCGCTCGGCCGCGCGCGCCGCGGTTGAAGAGGGCATCGTCCCCGGCGGCGGCGTGGCGGTGATTCATGCCGCGCGCGCGCTCGACGGCGTCAAGATGGAACATGCGGACGAGCAAGTCGGCGTCAACATCCTCAAGCGCGCGCTCGAAGAGCCAATCCGCCGCATCGTCGGCAATGCCGGTCAGGACGGCAGCGTGGTCGTGCGCGAAGTGCGCAACATGAGCAAGGACAAGAAGTTCTACGGCTACGACGTCATCAGCGGCGAGTACATTGACATGATCAAAGCCGGCATCATTGATCCGGTGAAGGTGACCCGCGGCGCGCTACAAAACGCCGTGTCCATCGCCAGCATGATCCTCACAACTGAGGCGCTGGTGACCGACATCCCTGAGAAGGAGAAGGCTCCTGCGATGCCACCGGGAGGCGGCATGGGCGGCGACTTCTAAAGCGCTCGGATGTAATTTACAAAAAAAAGAGTGTGCCTCGCAATTTGAGGCACACTCTTTTTTTAGCGTACGTTCGAGATAAAAAATAATTTGCGCGGATGCGAACTATCGGTGATTGTCTAAATTAGACGCCCTGTAATTGGATGATTTTAAACATCCCGCCTTGTGGATCAATCAATGCTGCCATCGGACCAAATGGCGTCTGCTCGATTTCACCCATGATCTTGCCGCCGTTTTCTTGTACGACTTTGACTGCAGCATGGATGTCTCTGACCGCAAAATAATTGCCCCACAAAGTTGGCATATTCCACTTCGGGTCGCTCTGCATGATGCCGCACAGCATGTCATCGCCATGTTTCAACATGTAATATTCCATTCCGCCCGGCATATCGTCTGAGCTTGCATTTAGGAATTTCGTATAAAAATCGCGCGCCTTCTTAGCGTCGGTTGCATACAGCTCGTGCCATGTCATCGAACCATGTTCATCAGTGATATTTGTGCCGACATGCGTGCCGGCTTGCCACAAGCCAAAAAAGCCGCCTAGCGGATCAGTCAACATCGCCATTGATCCATTGTCGCCAATTTTCATCGGCGGCACAAATACTTTTGCGCCCAACTTCTCGGCTTTGGCGATATCTGCCGCAAGGTCAGCAGACGCAAAATAGATCGTCCATGCCGTTGGCATGTTTGAGTCGGGTGGCTGACCGCCGATACCTGCCACGACCTGATTGTTAAAGTGCGCCATCGCGTAGTGACCAAACTCCGGTCCGCTGATGTGGTAATTCCAGCCAAATACCGCGTGATAAAACTTTTGTGATGCAGTTGGATCGGTGGACATCAAGTCGAGCCACGTGGGCGTGCCCGGCGACTTTGCTTTTGTAAATCGAGCCATTTGTTTTTTTACTCCTTTTTTGAATGGCGCATTATGCGGTTGCGCGATTGCCGATGTTCACTTGTTTATCATAGAACATATGTTCTATGATAAACGATTTATTGAATCTTGTCAAGCTCAGCTAGCCACAGCGCGGCAGTCGCATCACTTGGCATACGCCAATCCCCGCGTGGCGATAGCGCCACCGAGCCAACTTTGGGTCCGTCCGGCATCGCACTGCGCTTAAATTGATTTGCAAAAAAACGCGCATAAAACACCCGCAGCCACTTCAAAATAAGGTCAGAGTTCATTTGTAAGGAGACAGGAGTCAGGGATCGGAAATCAGAAGCTGGCTCCCGTCTCCCGTCTCCTGAACCCTGAAACGCCTCACGCGCCAGCGCAAACACACGACGTGGCGTGCTGCCATAGCGCACGACATGAAACAAAAAGAAATCATGCAACACATACGGACCCACCGTGTCCTCGGTTTGTTGTTGCAGCTTGCCTTGTGAATCAAGCGGCAGCAACTCAGGCGTAATCGGTGTGGCGCAGATATCGCGCAACGTGTCCGCCACTACGCCGCTAAATTGGGTCTCGGCGCACCACTCAATCAGATAGCGCACCAACGTCTTTGGCACGCCCGCGTTGACGTGATACATGCTCATATGGTCACCGTTAAATGTCATCCAGCCGAGCGCCAATTCACTCAGATCACCCGTGCCCACTACAAAGCCGCCGACCTGATTAGCAACGTCCATCAAGATTTGCGTGCGCTCGCGCGCCTGCGCATTTTCATAGGTTACGTCGTGCTTGGCTTCGTCGTGACCGATGTCTCTAAAATGTTGGCTCACTGCCTCACGTATCGAAACCTCGCGCGTGCTAACGCCCAACTGGCGCATCAGCGTGAGCGCATTTTGATAGGTGCGGTCGGTCGTGCCAAAACCCGGCATCGTAATCGCATGAATGCCGCTGACCGGCAAACGCAGTCGCTCAAATGCCTTGAGGGTCACCAACAGCGCCAGCGTTGAGTCAAGTCCGCCGCTGATGCCGATAGTTACATTTTTGGCGCGCGTGTGGCGCAGACGCTTGGCTAAGCCAACTGCTTGGATGCTAAATATCTCCTCACAGCTCAGCGCGCGCTGAGTCGGGTCGCTCGGCACAAATGGCGTTTGTGTCAGTGGGCGCATGAGTCTTTGTTGAATGGCGCTCGTGGCAGACACGGGCGCTGACAAATCTAACGAGATGTGGCGGTGCGCCGACGCCGCGCCCGCCGACGAAAATGTGTTGTTGGTCAGTCGCTCGTGCGACAGCCGCTGTAGGTCAATGTCAGCCACGACCGTCTGCGTTTCAAATTCAAAGCGCGCGCTTTCGCCGAGCAGCGAGCCATTCTCCGCAATCAGACAATGCCCACCATACACCACGTCGGTCGTGGACTCGCCCGCGCCTGCGCCCGCATACACATACGCGGCGAGACAGCGCGCCGACTGCTGACGCACGAGGTCGCGCCGATACGCCGACTTGCCGAGTAGCTCGTTGCTTGCGGATAAATTGAGCAGCACGGTCGCGCCCGCCAGCGCCATCGCCCCGCTCGGCGGATTGACCGCCCACACGTCCTCACAGATTTCGACGCCGATCACACAGCCCTCAACGCCATTTACCTCAAACAACAGATCCGCGCCAAACGGCACGCGCTGGTTGCCGATCACGATCTCGCGCTGAGTCGCATGTGGCGCAGGCGTAAACCAGCGCTCTTCGTAAAATTCGCCCGTCGTCGGCAGAT
>CAZVQE010000289.1:0-3484 GCA_964628875.1 uncultured Anaerolineae bacterium | reverse complement strand
TTAGCGCGGCTTTCGATCCAACGCAGCGCAGCTTTCGCGGCGGCTTGCGCCTGAGGCGAGAGCGATTCGCCTAAATCAAAACCGAAGCCGCGAATGGTGAGCATGTGCGCGCGCGGCGTAGCGCCATATAGCGCCTGCGCCAGCGCCAACAGCGCGCGTGGATCGGCGCGATGTGGCGTGAGTGTGCGCGTCGTATCGGGCTGAATCTCAAATGCGGCGAAAGAGTCACTCAATGCATCGCGTGTGGCATCCACAAAGATGACCTGCTGTGCGCGTGCGATGAGATCGGCATGCTCGGGCAGCAATTGCAGAGTCGCCAACGCGCATACGTCGCTACGTTGCCACGCCTCGACCTGCTGCGCGACCCATTGCCCCACTCCATCGTCAGAGTGCAACGTGCTGCCGTAGCCAATAATCAACAATCGAACCGAGGAGTGTGACATCAAAAAAATAAGGGCGAGCTACACGCGCCCGCCCCATCAAACAGGAGGTGCGGAAATTAGTCTCGCTTGAGATGATCGAGCACGTTGCCGCTCGCGTCATACATCGTCACATCCATCGGCATCTCGCCAAACGCATGCGTACTACAACTCAGGCACGGATCGTAGCAACGAATACCCGCCTCGACACGATTGAGCAATGGCTCCTCGATGTGCGGTTTGCCATTCATCGGCGCTGACTTGATCCAGTGTTGCGCGATCTGCTTGACCGTGCGATTCATGGCAATGTTGTTGTTGCCGGTGGCGATGATGAGGTTGACTTTCTTGAGCAAGCCATGTTCATCCACGTGATAATGATGAAAGAGCGTGCCGCGTGGCGCTTCGCTCACGCCGACGCCTTCGAGCTTGTTAATGGAGCCACTCGCGCGCACACGCGGCGAGAGAATCTCAGGATCGAGCAGCAAGATATTGATGCGCTCGACGGCGGCCAAAATCTCGACCAAGCGCGCGTAGTGATACATGAAGGATGATTGCACGATGCCGCTCGATCCCGCGCGCTGACGATACTCATTCAACTCAGCATCTGCCAGCGGTGTGCCAATCGTCGTGCATACGTTGAGGCGCGCCAGAGGTCCGACGCGATACATGCCCTGCGGATAACCCAACGGCTTGTAATACGGTGACTTGAGATACGAGTGCGATTCCACCGCCTCAGCGATGACCTCGCTGTAACGACGCGGATCAAGCGCGCCGACCAACACATTGCCATCGCTATCTACGATGCGCAGGTCGCCATCGTAATGCTCCCACTGCGCGCCATTGCGGCTAACGAGCCCGAGATACAGCGAGCGGAAATTGCCAAAGTGATCGGCTTCTTCGCGCAAGCCATCCAGCATGGCTTTGAACATGCCAAGCGTGTTGAGGATGGTCTGACGCTCCTCGGGCAAACGGTCAAGGATGTGCTTGTGATTTTCTTTGCTGAGCGGCTCACGCACGCCGCCCGGCACCGCCCACGCTGGGTGAATCTTGCGTCCACCGAGTAACTCGATCACTTCCTGTCCAAATTGGCGCAAGCGGATGCCTGCGCGCGCGAGATCAGGATTCGCCTCAATCAAGCCAAACACATTGCGCTTCGTTGGGTCGCTATTCCAACCCAGCAAAAAGTCAGGCGAGCTCAGATGAAAGAAGCTCAGCGCATGCGATTGGGTGATCTGTCCGAGATTCATCATGCGGCGCAGCTTATCTGCAGTGCTAGGAATCTGAACGCCGAAGATGTCGTCCCCAGTCTTTGCCGATGCCAAGATGTGGCTAATCGGACAGATGCCGCAGATACGCGCCGTGATGCCGGGCATCTCGCCAAATGGACGGCCTTCGCAAAACTTTTCGAAGCCGCGAAACTCGACGACGTGAAACTGCGCGTCGCTGACATCGCCTGCGTCATCTAAGAAAATCGAAATCTTTGCGTGACCTTCGATACGGGTCACGGGATCAATAACAACTCGTTGCGTCATGTTCTACTCCTATCCAAACTTCAACATCTCACGTCCGACCATTTCAGGCGACTTGCCCGCGAGCAATGCCTCCAGCACGGCGCGAATGCGCTTCGCCGACGGCGGGCAGCCCGGAATAAATAAATCCACCGGAATGACGCCGTGCACGGGCGACACGCGCGGCACGAGCGGCGGCACGATGCCATCCTCATGCGGGATTTGCGGGCGCAGCAACAGCGCATCTCGATAGGCGCGATCCAGCACGACCTCAGGTCCGCCGAGCGGGTTGCGCATGCCGGTGACATTGGCAGTGATGGCACAGTCGCCAAACGACACGACCACTTTGCTGTTTTTGCGGATTTTGTGCGCCATCTCAAGGTTGTCTGTATTGGCAATGGCGCCCTCGATAAAGGTCACATCTACGCCCTCTGGAAATTCTTTTGCATCCACGACCGGGCTATACACGACTTCGACTTTTTCGGCGAGGTCAATCAGGAACTCGTCCATATCAAGAAACGACATGTGACAGCCTGAGCATCCGCCAAACCAAATCGAAGCAAATTTAACTTTATTGCTCATTATTTTTCATCCCCTTATCCGGCGACATTCCATTGTTTCTTCTCGCGCGCCGTCTTTAAAAAGGCGATGCGCTCGCGCTCATGCACCATCTCGGCGACAGTGCTGCCTTGTTTGAATAGCGCTCCCGTCGGGCAAGCCATCACACACTTGCCGCAGCTTGTGCAAGTGGTGCTGTCACCCCACGCAAGATTCATGTCGCGAACAATCAAAGACTTTGCGCCGCGTCCTAGCACGTCAATTGTGTGCGCGCCCTCGATCTCGTCGCACACACGCACACAGCGGGTGCACAAAATGCAACGGTTGTGATCCATGCCATAGCGCTCGTGCGACAGATCAATCGGCAGCTTGGGGAACATGTAGTCGTATCTCACGTGATCCATGCCAACGCGAATGCCCGCATCTTGTAGCTCGCAGTTGCCATTTGCCACGCATGCGGCACAAATATGATTGCGCTCCGCAAAAAGCAGCTCGACAATCTGCTTGCGATACGCGCGCAGACGATCCGAAAATATCTTGACTTCCATGCCTTCTTGCACGCGCGTTGTGCAGGCAGGCAACAATTTATTTGAGCCAGTGACCTCGACAAGGCACAGGCGGCACGCGCCGACATCGCTGATTCCTTCGAGGTGGCACATCTTCGGCACGCCAATTCCCGCCTCCTCAGCCGCTTGCATGATCGTATCTTCTTCGCGCGCGCTGATCATCTTGCCGTCAATGGTTAGTGTTTTTACCGACATAGTTTTTCCTGATTTGCATCAGCAGTGGTGGCTGCGGCAGAATCAACTTTGTTGAGCCGCTCAGCCAACCCCGCCGATTCACTTCACCTTGTTCTCAAATTCCCCACGGAAATAACGCAGCGTGCTAATCACCGGATTAGGCGCAGATTGACCCAAACCACACAAGCTCGTGTGCTTAACCAAATCACACAGTTCTTCGAGCTGTTTGACATCCGCCTTGCTCGCGTTGCCCTCTTGA
>CAZVQE010000288.1:0-3507 GCA_964628875.1 uncultured Anaerolineae bacterium | reverse complement strand
CGCGTTGGCGATGATGGTGTTTGTCAGTTTGATTGAGATTGCGGTTTCGCTGATCGTGCTCGCGCTCACCTCAAAATCTAGCGCGTCAATTCGTTGAAAGATTATTTGTGGTGACCGGCATATGGATCATGTATCCGATCAATGGTCGCTCTGGGGAGCCGCCCCAGCGCAAAGGCTCAACTTTGATCCCGTCCGCATCGCCATAAATATAAGATGCATACCACTGTCCATTGTCGTTGTAAAAGTCATTCGCCCAACCATACGAAGGCTCTTTAGTTTCATTTGCCCACAACCCAATTGGCAAATCAGCAACACGATAAACCTCGCCAATGCCAGTGTGGTTGTAATATAAATAGAACTTGTTGTTTCGTTCAATCACATAGGGAGACTCAGGCATTTCATTAGCTGGCAAAGCCAACATCGCGCCGTAGTCTATCCATGGTCCATTGATTGAGTTGCTCTTTGCCACACCGAGTATGCCGCCAGTCTGGTCGCGTCCGGTGTAATACATGTAATACACGCCGTTATATTTCAGCACCATCGCATCGCGCGCATCCGAAAAAGAGCCTGGTCCCGGGTAAATCATGCCCGCGTGATTGGGAACAAAGACCACACCTTGTTTGACCCAACTGCTAGGATCCGCCGGATTTTTTGAGGTCGCCAACATAATGCTCTGCGTGCCTGCATTGGTCACACCCGTGTAAAACATATAAAAGGTATCACCCTCTTGCACGACATGCGGCGCCCAAATCTTCGATTCGTCGGGGCTGCCTGTTTTGCCCACTGTGAGCGCTGCGCCCATAGACTGCCATTCGCAAAAATCTTTTGTGCGTGCATACGCAAAAGTTTGCTCACCGCTATTATTGATATTTGCGATTGCAGCTAGATAAAAGTAATCGCCAAACTTAAAAAGCGAATGATCGCGCAATTTTGTGTTGGGTCGTGTAAAAACCGTTAGCGCACAAGCGCTAGGCGCGGCTACGTTCGCCGTCGCCGGCAAAAATCCATTCAACCCAACCAACGCAAAAGCAAATACTGATAGACGTGTAATAAAGGTGCGCATCGTTTTCATTTTATCAAAAGCTCAAAATCAAAATTCGATCACAATCGGCATGCCGTTGATCTGCGTCCATGGCTGCGGCACTGCCACACCAAGCGCATTGGTGACTTTCTTCGGTGCAGTTGGCATCTGCAATGGATGATTGGCGCCATCTAGCGACCACGCCACCCACAGCAACGCCTCGCCACGCTTAAACTCATAGATGCGCACGCCATCATCGGTCGTCCGCGTTTTGTTATAAAACGCGCCTTGCATCAAGCGAGGAAATTGAGTCAGCGCCTGATACGCGAGTGTTGGCGCGCCCTTTGCGTCTTGCAAGCCCGATTGCTCCCAACCGCTAAAGCTGTACCAAATGTTACCCGATAGCCCCTCCGCCCATGCAGCGGCGGACGATTGCGCGACATAGTACGCTTTTGAGATTTCGAGATCGAGTGATGTGTCGGGACACTGAAAACAAATCAGCGCCGTTTCCGTGTTGATCAAAAATTTTCCGCTCGCCGAATGCTTTGCCAATATCTCCTTGAGATAGCGCGCTTTTGCCGCCACAACTGGACCCGTTGCATTCGCGCGGCTGTTCCAGTTTGCATTTGAATACACGCCCGGCTTGCCCTCAAAATAATCGTAAGCGTGAAAACTGATGCCATCAAACGCCAACGCGCCGCCATTTTTTAGCACGCCCTCGATAAATCTTGCGGGTTTGCAGTCTTTGTCCTTAGGCGGATTTTGCGGGTCGCAGTCGAGTAGCAATCCGCCCGTCATCACAAACGCAGTCGGCGCGGCTTCTTTGATCTGCGAGTAGGCGATTTTGAGCAGCTCGGCGTATGTGCCGCCACCATAATATTCGTCCTTTGCATCGCCCATACAACCAAACGGCACATCAGGCTTGTTAATAAAATCAGACGCGCTGACATCGGGTTCGTTGCCGATTTCCCAGTATTTGACATTGAATGGCGCTGCCGAATAACGCGATGCTAGCGACCGAATGAACAACGCATAGTTCACCAGCTTGTCCGGCTTTACAGGTCCGCAAAATGAACCCGCGACTTGTTGCGCCCACGACGGCGTGCCGCGCACGATCAACACGGGCTGCAAGCCATTTGCCGCGAGGTCTTTGAGTGTCGCCTCCAACGGCGCGGCTGCCGCCCAATTCAGTTGTCCCTCTTTGTCTTCAATCTGATGCCACACTGCCCCATTCACCCGCACCCAGCCCGCACCGATGGCGTCTTTGATGCGCTTGCCGTTTTGGGCGTTTGTGTCGGTCTCGATGCCAAATAGATTTGAGCCGACGATGATCGTGCCTGCGTTAATGGCAGGTCGCTCGGGTGCGCGCGTCGGCTGTAATGTCGGCTCGCTCGTGCGCGTCTGCTGCGGGTCAATGAATATCAGCGGAGTCTGGCTCGGTGGCATCGGCGTGGGCGTCGTACTGCTACGACACGCCGCCAGCAACACGCTCCCAGCCACACACAAAACAAACGATCTCTTCACGCTGTGATGATACCGCGCGCTATGAATGTCATTCTGAGCAACCAAAGGGAGCGAAGAATCTCTGAAGCACAACTAGGTGCACTATTAAGCGACGGGGATTCTTCGGCTCTTCGAGCCTCAGAATGACAAGATTTGAATCTACGCCTTGCGCTCACGCCACAAAACAAGCAGCTAAAATCACTCCAAATCATGACAACTCAAACATCACTCGGCGCGCTCCCACATTGGGACGTGTCCACGATTTATCCAAGCCTCGAATCAAAAGAACTGCGCGCAGCCATCGCCAAAACACAAAGCGATGTCACCAAGCTGCGCAAGTTCCTCGACGCAAATGACATTCGCCGCGCCAGCAAAACCCGCCGTAGCGCAAAAGCCAACGCCGCGCTGATCGAAGAATTTGTCAAACGTGCCAATGCGCTACACAAGTTGTATCTGACGATTCAGGCATATCTGACCGCGTTTGTCACGACCGATTCGTTTAATGCCGTCGCGCGCAAGCTTGAGTCTGAGACCGAGCCCATCGGCGTGCAGCTCAGCCAGCTTGGCATGCGCTTTCAAGGTTGGCTCGGCGATGTCGAGGCGCAGCTGCCTGCCGCGATCAAAAGTTCCAAGGCTTTGCGGGCGCACGCATTTTTTCTAAATGAAGCCGCAACACAAAGCCAATATCTGATGAGTGACGCTGAGGAGGCGCTGGCTTCAGAATTGAGCTTGAGCGGCGCAAACGCGTGGAGCAAACTACAAGGCACGCTCACCTCGCAGATGACTGTGCCATTTGAGCGCGACGGCAAAGTCGAGCAGCTCAGCATGCCAGCGCTCATCAATGTCATGTGGCACGACCCTGACCCGGCTGTGCGCGAGCGCGCCTATCACACCGAACACGCCGCATGGAAATCAGTCGAGGAGCCGCTCGCCGCCTGCATGAATGGCATCAAAGGCGCGGTCAATACGCTCAATTCACATCG
>CAZVQE010000287.1:0-3515 GCA_964628875.1 uncultured Anaerolineae bacterium | reverse complement strand
ATTGATGGCACAGGTGTCTCAAAGACAGACTTGTATGATCTCGTCAAAATCCCCACCGATGTTCCGACCAGCACTGCACTCAAAGACATCGAAAAGCTTGTGCCCGGCTTTGAGACCTCGACCCTGCGCGACGCACTCACCAAAAAGCTTGCCGCACCAACGACATTACAATCAAAGTGAATCATGTCGGCGCGAATCTTGGTCGTAGATGATGACGCACAGATTGTGCGATTGCTCAAATCTTATCTTGAGCAGGGCGGCTTTGATGTGATGACTGCTGCCAATGGCGAAGACGCATTGCACATTTTGCGCCACGACAAACCTGACGCCATGGTGCTAGATGTCATGATGCCAAAGCGCGACGGTCTATCGCTCACGCGTTTGGTGCGTGCCGATAACGCGCTGGCTCACGTTCCGATTCTCATGCTCACCGCGCGCGTCGAAGACCGCGACAAAATCGAAGGACTCGAAACTGGCGCGGACGACTATCTCATCAAGCCATTTAACCCACTTGAGGTTGTCGCGCGCGTGCGTGCGTTGTTGCGTCGTGCCAGTGGCGCGTTGCACCCTTCGACCACGATTGAGATTCGCGGGTTGCGCTGTGATCTTGAGAATCGCCGCGCCACGCTCGAAGGTCAAGAGTTGAAATTGACACCGACCGAGTGGGAGGTGCTGCGCGTGTTTGTGCAAAATCCAAATCACACTTTTACGCGTGATGAGCTGATCGAAAAGTCGTTGGGATTCAGCTATGAGGGGTTTGATCGCGGCATTGACTCTCACATCAAAAATCTACGCAAGAAGCTCGATATAAATGCGGACACTCCCGAATTTATCGAAACAGTTTTTGGCGTGGGTTATCGTTTGCGGGCGTGATCTATGAATCGCTTATCAGTGCGCCTCGTGGCAGCGTTCATCGTTGTGATTTTGGTCGGCGTGGTTGCCGCGTCGGCGTTTGCCATCTACAGCACCCAAAATCAATTTCGGCAATACGTCGCGCGCCAAGAGGTCACGACACAAACAGGTATGCTCGATCAGCTCAGCGCCTACTATCGTCAGCAGCGCTCATGGTCGGGTGTCGCGTCTGTTTTTGAGAATCAGGCTACACGCGCAGGAACGGGTCGAGGGCAGGGGCAAGGCGGTCCAACATTTACGCTGACCGACGCGAACAGCAACATCGTGTATGACGCGCGCACGCCACCTGCCGCGTCTCTGAGCAGCATCGAGCGAGCCAGTGCGCTGCCAGTTTACGTTGATAACGCTATCGTCGGCTACTTGGTTATCAATTCACCCGGACGCATCGCGCTCGCCCAAGCACAACAAGACTTTGAAGATCAGATGCGCAACAGTCTGATCTTGGGTGCAATCATCGCAACCACGACCGCAATAGCGATTGGGTTGCTCATGAGTCGCACGCTCACTGCGCCGCTCGCCCATTTGACCCGCGCGGCACAGGTTTTTGCTCAGCGCAATTGGACTCATCGCGTCACGACGACACACGGCACACAGGAGATTGATGCTGTGGCGCATGCGCTCAACGACATGGCGCAGTCGCTGCAACAAGCCGAGACGACGCGGCGCACGATGGTCGCCGAGATCGCGCACGACCTGCGCACGCCACTCACCGTCATTCAAGGCAACCTGCGCGCGATGCTCGATGGCGTGTATCCGCTGACCCCAAAAGAGGTGGCTACGCTATACGATGAGACGCGCGTGCTGAGTCGTCTTGTCAATGACTTGCGAGAGCTATCGCTGGCGGACGCGGGTCAGCTCAATCTTGTGTTGCGCGATGTGTCGCTTGCGCCTGTGTTGCAATCGCTCGCTCAAAATTTTGCGGCGGCGGCTGAGCTGCAGGGCGTTGAATTGCGCGCGAACAGCCTAGATACCGCGTTGATGGTTCGCGCCGATGCGGAGCGTCTGCATCAAGTGCTGCAAAACCTCGTCGCCAATGCCATTCGCCACACACCACAAGGCGGCACGGTCGAGCTGACTGCCAAGCGACAAGACTCGCAAGTTGTGATTAGCGTCACGGATAGCGGCGTTGGCATCGGGGCAGACGATCTGCCGCGCATCTTTGAGCGTTTTTATCGCGGCACTGACGCAATTGGCAAGCAAGGCACGGGCTTAGGGCTGGCAATCGCCAAGACGCTGACGGAGGCGATGGGTGGCGTGATCGGCGTCGAGAGCCACCTCGGCAGCGGCAGCCGCTTTTGGGTCGCGTTGCCGCACATTGGCGATAATCGGCGCTGATGTTGTTTGACACGCATTGCCATCTCGACGCTGATGCATTTGACGCAGATCGTGACGCTGTGTTTGCGCGCGCGCATGCGGCAGGGGTCACGTGTTTTTTGAATCCGGCTTATGACCGCGTGAGTAGTGCGCGTGCGGCGGCGCTTGCGGCTACACGCGAGGATGTGTGGGCTGCGGTTGGCATTCACCCAAACAGCGCGCTCGACGCCAAACGCGAGACCGATTGCGATCTGTGCGATGTGTACAAGTTGGCGAGCTATCCGCGCGTCGTTGCCATTGGCGAGATCGGGCTGGACTATCACTGGGACACCGCGCCGCATGACGTGCAACAGGAGGTGCTGATCGAGCAACTGAGCCTCGCGCAAAAGACAAACTTGCCGGTCGTCATTCATTGCCGCAACAAAGGCGCTCGGCAAGACTGTTACAACGACTTGATGCAAATTTTATTAGCGCGTGATTTTTTGTGCGGCAAAGTGTTGCTGCATTCGTTTGCTGGCACGTCAGAGCATGCGCGAATGGCGCTTGACGCAGGCTACTTGATCGGCGTCGGCGGACCGCTCACGTATTCAAAAGCAGAGTCGTTGCGCGAGATCGTCATCGAGGCGCCGCTGACGCAACTTGTGCTGGAGACCGATTCGCCCTATCTCGCGCCACAGCCTTATCGCGGCAAACGCAACGAACCCGCGCATGTCTCACTCGTCGCCGAGCGGCTGGCGCAGCTCCGCCACATCTCAGTGGAGCAGGTCGCTGAGACGACCACACAGACGGCGATGCGCTTCTTTGGCATTTAGATGTGTGTGCTGAGCCCGTCGAAGCAAACGCACCGATGCGCCTGCGATAAAATTTGACATCATGCATCGTGCACATGCGCTGGTCGCAGATCAATTGCAGCGAGTCGAAGAAACCCTATTGAGCTTGCCGGATATTCAGCCGCCGGCATTGCGCAAGGCGGTCGAAAACATCGTAGCGAGTGGTGGCAAACGATTTCGCCCGATGATTACGTTGTTGGTCGCGGGTATGTTTGGCAATCTCAAGGAGCGCAAAGTGATCGAGGTGGCTAGCGCCATTGAGATGCTGCACACGGCGACGCTCGTGCATGATGATTTGATTGATGGCTCACTCGTGCGGCGCGGTGCATCTACACTCAATGCGATGTGGACGCCAGCAGCAACCGTGCTGACGGGTGATTATTTATTTGCCTACGCCGCTGGCTTGGCGTCGCGCGCCAACAACGTGCGCGTGATGAGTATCTTTTCGGAGACGCTCGG
>CAZVQE010000286.1:0-3533 GCA_964628875.1 uncultured Anaerolineae bacterium | reverse complement strand
TGCCCGATCGCGTCGTCGTGCGTCGCCGCTATGAGCAATGCATCCACCACATCGTCCACATAGTTAAAGTCGCGTAGTTGTGTGCCATCGCCAAAGACTTGGATGGGCTTGCCATCGAGCAACTGTCGAATCCAAATTCCCAAAAAAGTCTGTCGCGCGTCCTTGATGCGCATCGCCGGCCCATACGTGTTGGTCAGCCGCAGCGCGCACGCGCGCACGCCATGCACCGAGTTGTAGAGCAGGTGATACCACTCGCCCGCGAGTTTGTTTACGCCATTGATATCTACCGGTTGTATCGGATGCAGCTCATCCACTGGCAAGTACTGCGGTTTGCCATACAGTTGGCGCGTGCTGGCAAATACAATTTTGATACGCGGGTTATGCTGGCGACATGCCTCAAGAATCGAAAGTTGCGCCGCCGCATTGATCTCAAGATCGGTGATCGGGTCGCTCATCGAGTCGAGGTGACTCGTCTGCCCCGCCAGATTAAACAGATAGTCTTGCCCTTGCACCAGATACTGCATGCTGTGTGCGTCACGCACGTCTGAGATGTTGATGCGCGCGCGATCCGCGATGTCGTGTATGTTGAATAGGTTGCCGCCGTATTCGGGAATCAGACTATCGACCAGCGTCACGCGCGCGCCAAGGCTGACCAAGCGCCGCGCAAGGTGCGAGCCGATGAATCCAAGCCCGCCCGTAATCAGTACATGCGCTCCGCTAAATTCACCCATCGCGGTTTATCGGCGCGCCATTCTCCGTGCCGCGACGACCAACGCCAATATCAACCCGAACGCCGCGCCCGCCAGAATAATCATTAACCCCGTTGAGGTGCGCGTCGTTGGTACCACTGCCGATGACACCACACGCACTTCGCTGCCACTGACCGCGTTTGATACTTGCACTTCGGCTTGTTTGCTGAGCAATGTGTTGTAGGTGCTGCGCAGCAGGTCGCGCGCTTGGACGAGCTGTTGTTTTTGCGTTTGTGTTTGTTCCAATTGCGCCTGCGCCACGCGAATTTGTTGCTGTAGCGCCGATAGTTGCGCGGGTGCGGGTTTGCCCAGTGTGACGAGCTCAGTTTCGAGTGATTTGATCAAGCCATCGAGGTCAGCCATTTGCGCGGCGGCGGTCGTCGTCGGGATCGTCTGCAATTGCAAACTAGGCAGCGTTGCGCCATTGACCTGCGCCTTAAACGCCACCAAAGCCAGCGCGTTGGATTGCGCGGCAGCCTCGCCGCCTTGCGCGATCTGATCACGCATCGCGCGCGCATCAATCAACAATTGCGAGTCGCGGATGACACGCGACAGCTCATCCGCCTTGTTGTCAGCAATAAATTTTTCGAGCGCGATCTGCGCAGCGTCCGAGTCTTTGCGCGTGCGATCTAGCTCGGTCTGCAATGCGCCTGTGACATCATCGCCGCTGGTCGTGCCGTAGATTGCATTGACATAGCGCTCATATTCATTCGCCCATGCGTTGGCGATGGTGGCTGCCACATCAGGTTGTGCGTGTTGCACTTTGATCGAGATGAGATCGGCTTTATTGGGAATTTCAGCTTTGACGCGGCTAAGCAAGCGAGCGGCATTGCGATCTTCGACGGGCAGGCGCTCACCCATTTTTTGGATGACGTTTTGCGCGATGTTGCCATTTAGCGCCAATGTCAGCAATGATGCCTTGCGCGCATCTGTTGCCGCCTGTGCTGCGCTGGCAAGGTCAGGCGAGATAGTTTTGATGCGGCTATCAAACTGCACGTCTGTGCGCGACTTAATCATGGCGATGTTGGCGACCGCCTCATACGGGATTGGGCTGATGTATGTGTATGCCAATCCAAGCAATGCACCAATTACAGCCAATGCGCCAAGTAACACCTTATTCTGCCAAATCAACGCACCTAGCCATCGCGCGATCTTGACGAGGTCAATGACAATCTCGTCGTCGTCCGCGCGCTGCGCTATGCTATTTGCCTTCGTTTCCTGCATCGCGGTGATTATAGTGAGTTTGATTTAAATGAAACCTATGAGCTCTCTAAAGATGCCTGACTTATCGAAGATGGCTGAGCCTGCCGAAGGTGGCTGAGCCTGCCGAAGCCGATCTATTGCGCGCCAAACTTTAGCCCTAGCTCACGCAGCCACGCGCGATATGCAATCGCCACACGATCCGAGCGCAGATGCAGCTCCTCTTGCAAATCGAGCGGCAACAATTCAGGGCGTTGCGTCTCCACCACGGCACGATCTTCTTCAAAGATTTGGCGTATGCGCGGCTCATAGTCAATTCTCAAACGCTCGCTGTCACGCTGGGCTGTCGTCGCCACCAGAAACCAGCCGCTGCTATCTAGCTCGTCGTGCGGTGTGATGACAAGTGACATGCCGTTGGTGGTCGTCGGTGAATGCTTTGTAAAGTGCGCGGTGAGCGGGCGATATACGTGATAGGTGTAGCTGACCATGCCGCTCGCCGAGCCATACGGATCGGGCTGATATACAAAGATTGGGTCGGACTCGATGCCCGTTGCTGTGCGGCGCACCTCAAACTCAGGCATCGCTGCGCGCGCCGGATCACCGAGCATGCCCTCATGCACAAATGGAAAATGCGCCGCGTCCAAATAATTTTCGATCAGGCGCGGCCCGTGCGCGCGGATGTGCGTGAAAGGTCCACACACTGCCGCACCAAATCGCGCATCCTCAAACTCGGGCATGATCGGCACATCATTTGATGGCTCGCCGAGACACGCCCAGATCAGACCGTAGCGCTCGACCGCGTGATAGGTCTTGGCGCGCGCTTTGCTCGGGGGAATTTGATCCGGATGTGCCGGAATATGCACGCACGCTCCGTCTTTGCCAAAGCGCCAACCGTGATAGGCACACGCGATTTGTTCGCCGTTGTGCACTTTGCCGAGCGATAGCTTGGCGCCGCGATGCAGACACAAATCTTGCCAAACGTGATAGCCGTCGGCGCTGCGCCAGATCACGATGTCTTCGCCGAGCAAGCGATTGCTCATGACGGGCATATTGCTGAGCTGACGCACACTGGCAACGGGATGCCAATCATTGATGAGGACAGGATCGTCAATCATGGCTCAATTATCAAGCAACGAGCAGTGAGTGTCGAGCGATGAGTAAAACAAATCTCATTGCTCATTGCTATCTGTTGCGCGCGCCATCACATCATCCTCAAAAGGGATTTCGTCCACCATTATTTTCGTCTCGCCAATTTTATAAAAATGCCAGTGCTGATAAAAATGTAACGCGCGCAGATTGTCTTGCCAGACGCATAGCCAAATGCCATCGTGTGCGTGCGCGTGTGCATGCGTAATGGCAGCGCGCATCAATGTCGAGCCGATGCCATTGCGATGGTGCGAGTGCGCGATATACATCTGGGCGATCTCGAGCGGTCGGGCGAATGGCGCTGCAACGGGCGCGGCTCGCGCGCGAAGTTTGCACATGCCAATGAGGTGATGCTTGTCGTGGGTCAGCACGATTTCACATTGCTGCGACTCAAATTCACCCGCAACCGCCTCAGCCGTAAACACACGCGCCAGATAG
>CAZVQE010000285.1:0-3559 GCA_964628875.1 uncultured Anaerolineae bacterium | reverse complement strand
GACCTTTATCATCATTGAGTGGATTCGCGGCAAGCGTGTTGATCCGAAGCGCGAACAGTGGGTGCATGCGCTTGGCATGACCTTTTTGTTGGGTGTGTTTGTCTTGATTACTGCGCTTGACATCTTTAGTCCCGTTGTGCGCTAGATCAATTGCTCAAACGCTTTGATTTTTAAGGGTAGATATGAATTTGCCCTTATCGTTTGTTGCGCTAATATGCACGCATGAATGAACTCCAGCGCGAAGTCGCCGAATTTATTGCGGCGCAACGATTGCATACATCAGCACACACGCGCCTGCTCGACGTGCAATCCGAGTTGGGCGAGCTGAGCAAGACGTGGTTGCGCGCCACAGACTACGGTGCGCGTTCATTTGTCAGCACGCCTATGTGGCGCGATGAGTTTGGTGACGTGTTGTTTGCGTTGTTGTGCCTGGCAAATGAGACGCAGACGGACGCGACGCTGGCGCTCCAAAACGCACTCGCAAAATACCGCGCGCGCATCGCCATCAGTGGCGCGCCGGATTCACAAAGATAAAATCAACCCTGTGAAGCAAAACCACGAAACTAAAAACCCATCGTTTGCTGAGTCACTAGAGGCGTTGCAGACCGCGCGTGTCACCAAACGGCATTTGCGCGGGCTGTCTGATCTTGAGCATGATGCGCTCACTCAAGCGCAGCAAGCTCTCGAAAATCTGCCAACCGATAAGCGCGCAACCGTACTGCGCAAACTGCGCGACCTCAATAACGAAGACCTCGAATATAACTTTGAGCCGTTGTTTATCCTCAACATGGCAGACGCAGATGAGCATGTGCGCACAGCCAGCGTCGAGGGTCTGGCTGAAACCGAAAACATAAAGCTGATTGATCCGCTCATTTTTATTTTGCGTAACGATGCATCGGATGATGTGCGCGCGGCAGCAGCGAGCGCGCTAGGGCAGTTTGTGTATTTGGGTGAATTGGACGATCTGCCGCGTGCGCAATATGACCGCGTCTACGCCGCACTCATGCAGACGCTGCTCACTGCGCCACGCAACTCGATGTTGTATGCGCGTGCGCTCGAAGCCATAGGGTATGCCTCAAATGATGAAGTGCGCCGACTTGTGCGTGCGGCACACAACGAGGGCAACGAAGATTTGCGCGTGAGTGCATTGGTAGCAATGTCACGCAGCGGCGACGAGAGCTATCGCGATTTGCCGCTCAAAGACCTGCACAGTGAGTCCGCGCAAGTGCGCATGGTGGCTGCGCGTGCGTGCGCCGAGCTTGGCATGACTGAGGCGGTCACTGATATCGGCAAGCTGCTCAAAGATAAAGAGCGCGATGTGCAATTTGCGGCGATTGACGCGCTCGCCGATATTGCCACTGATGACGCACGCGCCATTCTCAAGCACACCACACGCCTCAAAGATCACGAGCTTGCCGAAGCCGCCGAAGAAGCGCTCGAAGAAGCCGAGATGATGGGCGATATTTACAAGATGCTCGACGCCGATATTCAAGATTGATATGAGCGTGCGACGTTGGCGCATTGTTTTTTTGCTGGCGGCGTTAGGTGCGCTGGCGGCACTGGTCTTGTGGATGGCGCTCGCGTCCGCGCAGTCATACCAACAGCGTGGCGTAGCCGATGGTTTTGCACAACCCGTGCGCTATGCCGATAGTTTGTTGATTGGTGTCAATGCTGACCTCGATCAGTACGATGAAGCCACGCTCAATGCGAGATTTGGCTTGCTAAAAGAGAGTGGTGTCACATATGTGCGCCAAGTTTTTAGGTGGAATGAAATTGAGCAGGCACAAGGTAAATATGATTGGCACAAAAGCGACTTGATCATTAGCGCCGCCCAACGTCACAAAATCAAAATCTTGGCGGTGTTATTTACGACACCGCAATGGGCGCGCACGCCTAGCGGCTCGCCCCAATTCCCCGCTAACGAATTTTCACCGCCGCAAGACATGTCGGATTTTGCGATGTTTGCAGGCGCGTTTGCGCGGCGCTATTCGTCTGACGATTCCACTATTTTGGCATATCAGATTTGGGATGAGCCAAATTTGTCATCAGCCTGGGGCAATGGACTCATCAATCCACAAGCATATTTGCGTATGTTGCGTGATGCGCGCGCCGCGATCCGCGCGGAGGATGTGCGCTCGATGATTGTGTTAGCTGGCTTAGCTCCGACAGTTGAGCGTAGTGATGTGAACTTAGCGCCGCAGGAATTTTTGAGCAAGTTATATGCGTTAGGTGCGCGCGACGCATTTGACATCGTAGCCGCCAAGCCGTATGGCTTTGACTTTGCGGCGGATGATCGGCGCGTCTCGCCCGATCTGCTCAACTTTAGCCACGTCATCCTCATGCGCGAAGTGATGCAAGTCAATGGCGACTCGGACAAAGCGATTTGGCTCACGCAATTCGGTTGGAATTCGCTGCCGGTAAATTGGCAAGGCGAGCATTCGGTGTGGGGCAATACTGATGAGGAAACACGAGCAAGATACACGGCGCAAGCATTAAAACGTGTGGCAAATGAATGGAACTGGGTTGGCGCGATGTTTGTGGAGACGTTGCAACCAAACACCAAAGCCAATAACGCGCGCTGGGGATTTGCCCTGATAGATGCACAAAACAGAATCAATTTAACTTTTCAAACGATCACGGCTTTTTCTTCTTTGCAGGCGCGCGACCCTGTGATTCGCGCGCAGCGATTTGCGAATTGCGTTGAGCAGGCGGAAACTACGCATGCTAAAAATTTTGTTACACAAGATGGCGCACGCTTTCCACTTGCCGAGTTTGTTTGCGATCCCAATCCCCGTGTAAATTTCTCAGCAGGTTGGCGTTTTAGCGAGCTTGGCGCAGATATTCCACAGCGTGAGGATGCCAAGCTAACATTTTCGTTTACAGGCGATGCGTTAGCGTTGATCGTGCGGCGCGACAACTATCGCGCGTATACCTATGTGACGGTGGATGGCAAGCCCGCCAATGCATTGCCGCATGATGAGCGCGGAGCCTACCTCATTATGACCTCACCAGATATTCAGCCACATATTGAGATGATTGAGGTGGCCCATAGCCTAGGCGATGGGACTCATGTGGCTGAGATCAGCGTTGATCGTGGCTGGAATCAATGGGCGCTAATTGGTTGGAGCAGCCGACCCGTGCTTGCATTTGATGCAACATTTTGGCGCGCGCTCATCGCAATGCTCACTGGTCTATCTATCGCGGCGATAGTGGTTGCTGCGCCACGCGCTCAGTTGCTCGCACTCTCGCGCACACTCATCGCGCGATTCAAAAAAATACGCGCGACGCCTACGCGCGGCATCATCGCTGCGCTACTGATGTGGCTGACGATGTCGCTCACATGGATGCAAGACGCAGCAACGGCGTGGCGCAATCTCGGTCTACCTGCATCGCTGGCGGTAAGCGCGCTGGCATCGAGCGTGTTTGTGTGGTCGCCGATATTTGTGTTGAGTTTGTTTGCGCTCGGTGTCGTATTTTTGATTGTGCTGTTACGGCTTGATATTGGCTTGATGTTGGCGGCGTTTTTTATTACGTTTTTATAATTTTGCATAAGAAAAGA
>CAZVQE010000284.1:0-3572 GCA_964628875.1 uncultured Anaerolineae bacterium | reverse complement strand
ACGCCGATCAACAAATAACCGTATACCGTGCCTACGATGAGCGATAACAAAATTGAGGTCAGCCTGCGGTCAAAGATGCCGCGCGCCAGCAAAAAGCCAAAATAACCAAAGATCACCCCGCTCGCGCCGACATGCACCGAGCCGCTCGCCCCAAACATCCACGCGCCGATGCCGCTCGTCAGCATCACCGCAATCGTCACAATCACAAACTCGCGCACGCTTCGCCCCAGCACCAACCAACCCAACGCCAAAAACGGCGCGGAGTTTGCGATCAGATGCGACCAACTGCCGTGTAAAAATGACGCAAACAAAATTCCGCGCAACCCTTCTTGCGTGCGCGGCTGTATGCCAAACACGATTAGATTGTGATCAAACACAAGCGCATTCACAATCTCGATCAGCCATAGCAACGCCAGCAAACTAAACATGATCGCCGCTTGCCGCCCAATATCGCGGGTGATACTACGCAGCTCATCTTTTACATCCGACATGACACGAGTATAAAGTCGAGGCTAATTTTGAAATTGAGGTTGCTGTGCTGGTTTGTCATTCCGAGTGACTCACTGGCTTTTTAGCCCTATACATGAAAACACACCAGCTAAAATTCACCCGTTCATGAGAGCGTATGCGCACACTCGATTTGTCCGGCGCGCGCTGCATTGGCTAATCGCCCTCGCAGCGTGGCTGAGCGTTGCTGCGCCGCCAAACGCCCTCTATGCGCAAAACCCTACACCGACGCAGCTGCCATTACCCTATGCACAAAAAGTAAACGCGCTGTTGCGTAGCATGAGTGTCAATCAAAAAATCGGACAGCTTTTTTTGATTAGCGCGCAGGGGAATCTCGACGCAGCCCGCGCCGACCTGACCGACCTCATCGTCAACTACCGCGTGGGCGGCATCCAACTGCGCGCCGTCAACCAAAACTTTGCGAATGGCGCTGATGGCATAAAACAATTTGCCGAGTTTGCCAATTTTGCGCAAACGACCACAGCACTGTCAGGCACAGTCAATATCAGCGGCACAACACAGGCGATCTCGCAAACAGCTTCATTTGTGCCGATGTTGGTGGCGTTAGCTCAGGAGGGCGATGGCGCGCCTTTTTCAGAATTAACGCAAGGCGCGACCCAGTTGCCCAGCGAAATGGCGATTGGCGCCACATGGAAACCTACACACGCCGAATCCGTGGGGCGCGTGCTTGGCAACGAACTCGCGCGTATCGGTGTAAACACGTTGCTGGGTCCAACGCTCGATGTGCTAGATACGCCGCGCCCCAACTCTGTCAGCGATCCGGGCACACGCGTCTTTGGCGGCGATCCATTTTGGGTCGGGCAAATGGGCGCTGCGTATATCGGCGGCGTACACAGCGGTTCAAATAATCGCATCGCCGTCATCGCAAAAAACTTTCCGGGCTTGGGCGCGGCAGACCGCAATATCGAGGACGAAATCCCGACCGTGCAAAAGTCACTCGAGCAGCTCAAACAAATCGAGCTCGCGCCATTTTTTAATGTGTTGCAATACGACGCCAAAGGCAAATCAACCTCGGCGGATGGGTTGCTCGTTTCACACATCCGCTATCGCGGTTTTCAGGGCAACATCCGCGCCAGCACGCGCCCAGTCAGCCTCGACCCGCAAGCCTACAAAGACCTGATGACGTTGCCTGAGATCGCGCCATGGCGCAATGGCGGTGGCGTGACATTTAGCGATGCACTTGGCGTGCGCAGCGTGCGGCGTTTTTATGATCCAAATGAAGCCACATTTAACGCGCGACGAATCGCGCAAGACGCCTTTAATGCCGGCAACGACGTGTTGATTTTGGGCAACTTTAGCCTCAACAATTCGCCGCAGGAGCAAATCGCCAACATCAAAGACACGATTTTGTTCTTTCGCGCGCAATACACCACCGACCAACAATTTGCGCAGCGTGTAGATGCTGCTGTCGCGCGCATCCTCGCGCTAAAGCTAAAAATGTATGGCGGCGAATTTGCCATTCAACAAACACTCACCAACCCCGACAACGCGCTCACGCTGCCCGAAGACACGACGCGCAGCGCCAAGGAATCACTGCAAACTATCGCCAAAGACAGCATCACTTTGCTCTCGCCGAGCGCGCGCGACTTGCCCGCGTTGATCCCTGCGCCACCCGGCAAAGACGACACGCTGCTCTTTATCACCGATGATCGGCAGCTGCGCGACTGCGCACGATGCGCGCCCTACTCCGCGATTGGTCGCACCGCGTTGCAAGATATTGCGTTGAATCTGTATGGTGCGCGCGCGACGCAGCAACTCAACGCCAACCGCGTCACGGCGTTTACATTTACCGACCTTGATAATCTCATGCGCGCTACGCCAGCGGATCTGGCAAATATCATCACTAGCACGCAGACAACGACGCAGACCGCGCCAGTGACACCGACGGCTGACGCGGCAGCGCAGGCGCGACAAAATGCCGCACGACTGCAAACGGCAATTGATCAGTCAAACTGGATCATCATTTCGTTGATAGACCTCAACCCCGCCGTCAAAAACACGCAGGCATTGCGTGACTTTTTAGCCAAGCGCGGCGATGCGCTACGTGATAAGCGTATCGTCGTGTTTGCGTTTGGCGCGCCCTATCAGCTCGATTCCACCGAAATCAACAAAACCACCGCCTACTACGGCGTATATAGCCGCATACAGCCCTCGCTCGAGGCGGCTGTGCGCGCGTTATTTGGTGAGTTTGCGCCGAGCGGCTACTCGCCGGTCTCGATCAATGCGCTGAGTTACTCACTGCTGACGCAGACAGCGCCAAATCCGGCACAAGTGATCGCGTTGAGCGCGGGCGAGACGATCACGCAGACGGGCACCCCCGCGCCACTCGAGCTCAAGATTGGCGACCGATTAAAGTTGCGCGCAGGTCCCATTCTCGACCGCAATAGTCACATCGTGCCAGACGGCACGCCCGTGCAATTTACATTGTCGTATCCGGCGGAGCGCGTAGATCAGCAGCAACCACCGACCACCAGCACGCACAATGGATTTGCTGAGACGACCGTCGTCATCGAACGCAAAGGCAATCTCGAGGTGCGCGCGCAATCTGACCAAGCCAACACGTCATTTACGATCAAGGTCAATATCGGCGACAACAGCGCCTCCATCGAGACCATACGCCCGACGCAGCAGCCCAGCCCGCAGCCTTCACCCTCGACAGCGCCAACAGTCAAGCCTTCAGATACACCATCGGCTACTCCCGTGCCGCCAGCCGCAGCGCCCGTCGCCGTCACACGTGCAAATTTTGCGAGCTTTGTGACTACGCTGTTGATGCTATTGGCGCTGACGCTCTCGACGCTGATGATTTTGAATGGGTCAATGCGCTTTGGAATATTGCAGCGGTGGCGCGCGGTGTTGTGGAGTTGGAGCGCAGCATGGCTAGCGTACGCTGCCGTCGCGTTTGGGTTGCCGGTGGCGAGCCGCATCAGCATCGGGTTTAATTGGTTTGGCGCGGTCATCGTAGCAATTAGCGCGGCAGTGGTCGTGCTGTTAGCCTCCTTAATCGCGCAGCTCTCGCGGAGATAAATATGAACATTTTTAGGTCC
>CAZVQE010000283.1:0-3585 GCA_964628875.1 uncultured Anaerolineae bacterium | reverse complement strand
GGGCTCAAAGATCCGAAGCGCCCGATGGGTTCATTTATCTTTCTTGGACCGACAGGCGTCGGCAAAACTGAACTCACAAAAGCATTAGCGGAGAGCATGTTTGGCAGCGAAGACTCCATGATCGTGCTTGACATGAGCGAGTTTATGGAGCGTCACACAGTCAGCCGATTGGTCGGCGCGCCTCCGGGCTACGTCGGTTATGAGGACGCGGGACAGCTCACCGAGACCGTGCGCCGTCGCCCATACACGATTGTGGTGTTTGACGAGATCGAGAAGGCGCACCCTGAAGTATTCAACATGTTGCTTCAGATTATGGAAGAGGGTCGCCTCAGTGATGCCCGCGGTCGCAAGGTTGATTTTCGCAACACGATCATCATCATGACCAGTAACGTCGGCGCGGAATTGATTAAAAAAGATGTCAAGCTCGGCTTTACGATCAAGCGCGACGATGATATGGATGCCGCTCAAAAATACAACGAAGTGCGCGAGAAGCTCACCGGACAGCTCAAAAAGATGTTCCGTCCTGAGTTTTTGAATCGCGTGGATGCCACCATCGTTTTTAGACCGCTAACGAAGGATCAGATTGTTGAGATCACTTCGCTCGAACTCGACAAAGTGCAAAAGCGACTCAGTGAACACAACATTCACCTCAACGCGACCGCCGCAGCGAAGCAATATCTCGCTGATAAAGGCTACAGCGAGGAGTATGGTGCGCGACCGCTACGCCGCGTAGTGCAAAATGAAATCGAAGAAGTGCTGTCGGATGGTTTGCTCGCAGGCACGTATCAAGACAACACGCGCATCAGTATTGATTACGCGAATGAAAAATTAATCTTTACAACGGATGGCGAGATCAGCGGATCAACAAACAACATCGAAATCAAACCCATCGTCAGCGTGGAAGACAAACCTAAAGAAGCTGCGCCGCCCGAGGGCATGTTGATGTAGTCGCGCATTTTGCGCCGGTATCACGGATAATCTGCAGGCGGATGGTTAATCATCCGCCTGTTTATTTTGCATGGAATCCACAAAAGAAAACGCCCCGATCCCTGTTGATTTGCGCCGCAATATTGCGGCTTTTTTTGCTGATATTTTTAATTGGAATGTCGGCACATATTTCATTCCAATCTCAACGGTGCTTACCGCGCTCGCAGCGCGACTCACCGAAGACAAGGCGCTCATTGGCATGGTTGGGTTGGCATGGAGCGCAGGCTGGGCGCTGCCGCAGCTCATTGGCGCGCGTTTGATTCATGGCAAGCCACGCAAACTGCCCTATGTTGTGCGCACGGGCGCCGTGGGGCGGCAATTCTTTTTGATACTTGGTTTGTGGCTCGTGTTTACGCAGGCGCGTGATCCGCTGACAACAGTATTGCTGCTCATCGTGTGTGTTTTGGTGTTTGCTGTAGCCGATGGCTTTGCGACGGTCGCATGGTTTGATCTGATCGCCAAGTCCGTCAGCTCAAAAATGCGCAATCGCATTTTTTCGGTCGGAAATATCATCGCAACAGTCATTGGCTTGCTTGCCAATACACTCATCGTGCGCTCTATTTTTGCTTCGCCAAATATCACTTTTCCAAACAACTATGCCACCGTTATTTTGATTGGTTGGGGTTTTATTTTTGTTTCGTGGATATCCGTAAATTTTGTGCGTGAACCCATTAGCCAAGAACATGAAAAAGATGCGGCCGAAACGCCAAGTTTTATTCATGGCTTAATGCATGCATTTCAGACCGACAAAATCTTTAGACAAGTGTTGATCGCGCGCACGCTGACTGCGCTCGAATACATGGCGGCTAGCTTTTACATCGTGTTTGCCACCGAACAGTTGCGACTGAGCGATTCTTCGATTGGCGACTTTAATATTGCCTACAACGTAGGGTCACTGAGTGGCAGCGTATTGCTGGCATGGATTGCCGAGCGCTTCGGTTCACGCGGCGTCATCCGCATTGCATCCGTTTTTCAATTGCTAGCTCCACTGATTACGCTTGCGGTTGCCTTTATGGGTTTTAGTCTGCAAATTGGGTTGTGGCTGATGCTTATCGTGATTGCAATTAACGGCATCGTCAACCACTCTGTCGCGCTCGGTTTTTTGAATTACACGCTCGACATCGCCACAGAAAAAAATCGTGGCATGTATGTCGGCGCAGTCAATGTGCTGTATGGCATCATGGCGCTCACGCCACCTATTGGCGGGTTACTGATCAATACGTTTGGCTACAGCGTCATGTTATTACTTGTGAGTGTATTGGTGCTGATTGGTGCGATTTATGCTTTGCAGCTCCCCAAGGTGACCCATCAAGAAACACCTGCATAATATAAGCCTATGGCAAGCGCTGACAAGTTTTATCACATCGGTTTTGGCAAAGGTGACCTCGGCGAACCTGCGCCGACCTTCGCATTACTCTCAGGCGATCCCAATCGCGCGCGCATGATCGCGCAGCGTTTTCTTACAAATTCACGCACACTCTCTGAGGAGCGCGGACTAAACAGCTATATCGGCGCGTTACCTAGCGGCAAGATGATCTTGTCATGCACCAGTGGCATGGGCGGTCCTTCGCTCAGCATCGTGGTAAATGAACTCATACAAGTTGGCATACGCACGATTATTCGCACTGGCACGACGGGTTCGATTCAACCACACGTCAAAGCCGGCGATGTGGTCATCTCACACGCTGCGCTATGCCGCCAAGGCGCCGCCAATGACATCGCGCCAGTTGAGTATCCCGCCGTCGCTGACCCGTTTATTACCGTCGCATTGGTCAATGCCGCGCGCGCCATGAATGTGCCTCACGCGATGGGTATCACCGCCAGCGTTGATACTTTTTTTGAGGGGCAGGAGCGCGCTGACATTTCAGCCAACCCGTATTTGATGCGCGGTTTACGCGGTATGACAGAGGAGTTTCGCCATCTCAACGTCGTAAATTACGAAATGGAGGCCGGCACACTATTTAAGATGGCAAGTGTGTATGGTTTTAAGGCGGGGGTAATCTGCGGCGTCGTCGCCCAACGCACCAGCGGCGAACAAGTCGTACTCGAATCCAAAACCGTCGCCGTGGACAATGCCATTAAGGTCGCTCTGAAAGTGGCTGAAGATTACGCGTAAAGTAAATGCAGGCAATAGACTTAAGTATTCCAATATATCTCAATCAGCCAGTAGTTTTTGACTTACTTGCTGTCATAGATGACGGCTTTTCCCATTTATCCACGATAAAGACATCTTCATCTGAGTTGAATGCAAGCAAGTCTAATATCGGGGGATCAATAGGATTGAGCAATGTTTTTGCTCTTTTGGGGGTTTCATTTTCTGGGGGATACGAAAAAGAAAAAGAGGCGAAAGACCAAATTGAAAAAAGTCAAGAAAAAGTTCATACTCCTACGTCTTTATTTGCAAAATTACGACTGAAATTACAGGAGTTGGAATTAGTTCGCAATATCGATGAAGCTCGAACAATTAATAATGTATCTAGCGGCGAATTTGTTGAGTTCAAGGCTCTATTAAAGAAAAATCCAGTAATCGAGGCATTGGAGGGAATGAAACAACTATACGAACTCAGTGTTTCATTTCAAGAACAACCCAACTATTTA